>DPXZ01000077.1:0-7858 GCA_003526765.1 Fervidobacterium sp. | reverse complement strand
CCAACAAGATAACCAATTGAAAAGCCCCCTATCATGGGGGCTTTGAGGTTATTTAGCTTTTAGATACCTCTGGTGGCCAGGGACGGAATCGAACCGTCGACACGTGGATTTTCAGTCCACTGCTCTACCATCTGAGCTACCTGGCCACTCCAAATGTACTTGTAGAAGCTACATTACATCAGTTCTTCCAGTTCGTCATACTTTTGGTGGGTGCGGTAGGACTTGAACCTACGACCTTCTGCTTGTAAGGCAGACGCTCTCCCTCTGAGCTACGCGCCCACACTGTCGTTTTTACGGTTCTTACAAATTGGCGCCCCCAACGGGATTCGGACCCGTGCCACTGGCTTGAAAGGCCAGTGTCCTAGACCGCTAGACGATGGGGGCAAACGTTAGTGACCGTTCTCAATGATACCAAAGAAAAGTCGTTTGTCAAGAGGTATATTGACTGAATGTATGAAAATGTATAGTTAAGATTCGGTTAATGGAATCAGTTAAGTGGACACTTATCAATACTGAATCATCATCGATGATAATTTTTTGATATGCTTGAATAGAACTTATTATGATATAATAAAAATAGTTCTGTAAGCTTACAAAGATGTGGTAATCGATGTTTTCTGAATTCTGAATAGGGGAGGAATGCATGTGCGTGAACCTGAAAAGAACAAGAATGTCAAAAAATCCCGAGTGCAGCGTGTAAGAGAAGCGTACACAAGAGGGGATGTTGAGACACAAAAAAGGCTTCATTCACCCGACGAGATAGGAAAAGAACCTTGGCACAAGACTGAACAGGGCAAGTACATTGGACAAGCAGTGTATGGGGCGAGCGATGGCATTGTTACAACATTTGCTGCAATTTCTGGCGTGGCTGGTGCTAGCCTTGATCCCAAAATAGCGTTAATCATTGGCCTTGCTAATTTACTTGCCGATGGATTGTCGATGGCAATAGGTGATTACTTGTCGGAGAAGTCTGAAAGGGACTACTTGGAATCTGAACGAGAGAGGGAAACATGGGAAGTTGAGCACATTCCTGAAGCGGAAAAATTGGAAGTGCGGGAGATTTACAAAAAGAAGGGACTTGAAGGAGAAAATCTTGACAAATTGGTAGATGCAATAACAAGCGACAAGAAGATTTGGGTCGACACGATGCTCCACGAAGAACTGGGCCTTTTCGATGATGATTCTTCACCACTCAAGAGCGCACTGGTTACGTTTTTTGCATTCTTGGTAGCTGGTTTTATGCCACTCATCACGTATGTATTTGCCTCGCAATGGGAGTTCTTGGCACAGAATCAGTTCCTTATCTCTTGCATCATAACGGCAATCACTCTATTTACGGTGGGTGCATTGCGCCAAATCGTAACCGGTGTAAAGTGGTTCATCAGTGGTTTTGAGATGCTACTAATCGGTGGATTGAGTGCCGGTGTTGCGTATCTTGTGGGATGGATATTGAATGTTATTTTCAAAATCAGTGCATGACAATTTTTCGGAGAAATTGGAATAAAGAGGTGAAATAGTTGACATTCACGGTTATCGATAAATTAATACTTTTTCCTCTGATATTTTTAGCTGGATTTGTCGATTCAATAGCAGGTGGAGGTGGACTTATCTCACTCCCTGCTTATCTTTTCATCGGTGTACCTAGTCACTATGCACTTGGCACGAACAAACTTTCATCGACGATTGGTACCATATTTAGTACACTGAGATATGCGCACGGCAGGACTATCGTCTATTCGATAGGCATACCTTCAGTTGTGGGCTCATTGATCGGTTCTTACATAGGTTCAAAACTTGCACTCTTTCTATCGGACGATGTATTGAAGCTTGTGCTCACATTTTTGATACCGATTGCTGCAGTTATCGTATTTATAAGCAGACCTAAAGGAAATGGAGAGAAGAAAGAAGAAAAGACGTATCGAAATGCTAAAACAGCAACCATTTCCGCACTCATCGGGTTAGCCATAGGTGCCTACGATGGATTCTTCGGCCCAGGTACTGGAACATTTCTCATCATCTTCTATGTTTCCATACTCTCGTTAGACCATGTCAGTGCCTCTGGAACAGCAAAGATAGTCAATTTGGCATCTAACATTGGTGCACTCGTTACATTCATTGCAGGGGGGAAAGTTTTCTACTCTCTGGGACTTCCAGCAGCACTCTTTGGAATTGCCGGCAACTGGCTTGGTTCAGGCGTTGCACTAAAGAGAGGGGCGAAAGTTATAAAACCCGTGATGTTAGTTGTGCTCGTACTCTTGTTCATAAAGATAATCACCGATATGTTTTAATTCTTTTCATCTTGAGAGAACATCTCACATCTGTTGAAAGCACTGTGGAGGGATTGAATATGGCTGATATGCTTGTCAAATTGTATGAATTGCCATCACATGAAGATGTTTTAAAAGGACTATCGAAATATGGTATAGTGATCAAAAGGCCTATAGGTCCCGAAAAAATCTCCGTTGTAGAGTGGGTAAGAGAACAGTTTGGAAAACACTGGGCAAGTGAGACAGACGTGAGCTTTTCAAATAGGCCCATCTCCTGTTTCATCGCCATAGATACAACCAAAGATAACGAAATAATAGGTTTTGCATGCTACGATGCAACAACAAAAGGATTCTTTGGTCCAACTGGAGTAAATCCTACATATAGAGGTAAAGGAATCGGAACCGCACTACTATTAGCTTGCCTAAAAGACATGTACACCATTGGTTATGCGTACGCCATCATCGGTGATGCCGGCCCTGTAGAATATTACAAAAAGACTGTCGGAGCAGTTGAAATACCAAATTCTCACCCAGGCATATACAAAAATATGATCAAGTAATTTTTGTTGTTACATATTTATTCTCATTTCGCTCTGTGTTGTTGTCTTCAAAGATGCATACTAAGCGAGTACGCTTGTGCGAAGGAAGACGACTTAATCTTTCGGGTTTGAATTTCAGGTTTGAATATTCCAATTTCAACAGGTAGAGAAATAGGCAGAAAATTGAAAGAATATCTGCACTTTTTTCATATACTTCCATATGCAATGTGTTAATGATCAATCAGAATTTATCAACACATAATACCAAATATCAAACATATAAATTGACTATATGTGGTATAATAATGTTGAATTCACTTTATATCACTAACTATTTGATTATTCTATCTTCATCAAATTCATCAAATATGTAAAGAAAAAGGGGGAATTGCAGATGCAAGACAAGGGTATCGATGTAAAGATCAACGAACTTGTAGACAAATACTTCGACGAAATCTTAACCTCGCTTGGCAAGGTTGTAAAGATTAATTCCGTAATGGGTGAGACTAAAGGTAGTTATCCATTTGGTGAGGGACCTGCTAAGGCGCTCGAAGAAACACTCAAAATTGCCGAAGGATTGGGCTTTGAAACGGTTAACGTGGATAATTATGCAGGACATGTAGAATATGGAAATGGTGGAAAGTTGTACGATATATTGGCACATCTGGACGTTGTACCAGAAGGAGACTTGAGTAGGTGGGAGAGCCATCCTTACGAACTATCTATCCGAGATGGAAAGATGTACGGTAGAGGTGTATCGGACGATAAAGGCCCAGCGATTGGTTCATTGTATGCGTTAAAAATAGCTTCAGAATTAGTTGATAATCCGAAAAATAGAGTACGGTTGGTGTTCGGCACAAACGAAGAAAACGGCTCGCTCTGCTTGAAATATTACTTTACAAAGCAACCTTATCCAGATGCAGCAGTTACACCAGACGGCGATTTTCCACTCGTCTTTGCTGAAAAGGGAATCGTAACGTATGTCATATCGAAAAAATTGAGCAATGACTACTCAACCAAGATCATAGAATTGAAGGCAGGTACCGCATCAAACGTCGTACCAGAAGAATGTGTAGCAGTCTTGCATACGGACAAGGCAAAAGAGATAGCGTACTTGGTGGCAAATTACAAGAGTGCATGCAAGTATGAATGCGCAGTCGATGGTGATAACGTGACAATCAAATCATTTGGTAAGTCTGCGCATGGTGCACATCCATCGGCTGGAATCAATGCAGCTGCAGGTATGTTGGAATTGTTATCGAGGATAGACCTTGGACCAAACAACTGCACCATAAGAACACTGTACAAGAGGTTGGGGAAAGATTACAACGGAATTGGACTGGGCATTTCAGGACGCGATGATGTGAGTAGAGAACTTACGTGTAATTTGGGTATATTGAAACTCGATGGTGAAGAGATAAAGGCAGTCATAAACATAAGACATCCGATATTCTTCAACGTAGACATGATTACATCGCAAATAGAAGAAGCAATGAAAGGCTTCAAAGTAGAACGTGCAAGTTATAGCAAACCACTTTATGTTTCGAAAGATAGCGATTTGGTAAAACTGCTACTTGAAATATACAGAGAAGAGACGAAAGACGACACAGAACCATTGGCAATAGGTGGCGGAACGTACGCAAGAAATGTACCGTACGGTGTTGCATACGGTGCAACATTCCCCTGCGAGGAAACTCACATGCATGAACCAAACGAAAACTGGTCGCTCGAATCGTTCAAGAAATTCATAAAAATTTACGTAAAGCTCATCTATAGATGGCTAACTGAATGAATCATAAATAAAGCAAGTTAGTAAAAAATTGGGGTCCGATTTGACTGGGCCCCTTTTTCTTTCCCAATATATAATACCGCGAGTACTAAGAGTAGGATTATTCAACAACAATCGTTTGCCAGCAAACACCTTTAAAGCTCATTTATTGCTTGACTGAACCAAGTACACCTTGCACAAAATACCTTTGCAATGAGAAGAAAACAACAAGCATAGGTAATGTGGCGATGACTACTGCCATCATCACGACTCCAAAATCTGGTGTATAGCCAGAAGCAAGGTTCGATATCATCAGCACAACTGTCTTGTTTTGCTCACTCTGAATTATTACAAGCGGCCAGAGATATGCGTTCCAGCTTGTCATGAATGCATATATACCAGCAGCTGCATACGTTGACCTCATCGATGGGAGGACTATCGAGAAAAATATTCTGAGCTCATTTGCACCATCAACTCTTGCCGCCATGATTATTTCCTTTGGATACTGGCTAAAGTTTTGCCTAAAGAAAAAGACAAGGAAAACTGATGGAATCATCGGGAGAATAACACCCCAGTGCGAGTCTATCAAGTTCAAGAAGTTCATCAACCTGAATAGAGGAACCATGAGTGCCGCGAATGGAATCATCAAAGTGATTAGAATCATTGAGTAGATTCTGTTCCTAGCTTTAGAAGAATACATTTCAAATCCGTAACCGGCCATCGACGAAACGATCAAAGAAAAAACCACAACTAAGATTGAAATCTTTATTGAGTTGAGCAGTACTCCGCCCAAATTGTAATTATCCCACAAGCTCTTTAAATTTGCCGTCAGTTGATTCCCAAAAGTAAGTTTTCCTTTAATTACATCAACAGATGTATTCGTACTGCCTACTATCATCCAGAAAAATGGAAAGACAGATATGAAAGCTGAAATTGTAAGGAAGATATATATGAATGTATATCTCAATTTTCTACTCATTTTTGCTCACCCGCCACCTTGAATTGTATGAAGGCTAAGACTGCAGCTATCATGACTATGACGTATGAGATTGCCGATGCGTATCCGAAATTCGGTGAGTACTTGAAACAAACATTGTATATATAGACAGACGGTGTCAGTAATGAGTTTCCAGGCCCGACACTTGAACCGGTGACAACACCGGCAGCAAGATTCATTGGCTCATCGAAAAGCTGTAGCGTGCCTATCGTAGAAGTTATAGTTGTGAAGAGTATTATAGGCCTTAAAAGAGGAACTGTTATCTTGAAAAACTGAGTGGTTTTCGTCGCCCCATCAATTTCCGCAGCTTCATATATTTCCGCTGGGATATTCTGAAGACCGGCAAGATAGAACATCATGTTGTAACCTGTCCATCTCCAAGTTAATGCGATAATCAGCGTAACCTTTGCCCAAAATGGGTCTAGTAACCACCTAATTGGCTCTTTGATTATCCCTATAGCCATCAAAAGATTATTAACAAGTCCTTCATTACTAAACATCATCCTAAAAAGAATGGTGTAGGCTACGAGAGATGTTACTGCCGGTAGAAAAAGAGCAGTTCTGTATATACCCTTGAACTTCAACTTTGGGTCATTCAAAAGTGTGGCAAATATAAGTGATAGAAAGAGCATTATTGTAACTTGCACTACTAAAATAATAAGTACATTCTTGAGGGCAAGAATGAAGTAACTATCTTGTAATAAGCGTATGTAATTACCAAAGCCAACGAAAGTCTTTAAGAATCCCCTCGTTGAGAAAGTTGAGAGATATAGAGAATATACTATAGGGTAGAAGATAAAGACCGCAATACCAATAAGTATCAAACTTATAAATATCCAGCCCCATCGATTCCAAGCTCTTTCTATCCCTATCTTTTTGTGCTGTCTAGACATACAATCCTTCCTCCTTACCATCGAAATAAAAGAAACTAAAAAGCCGGAAAGACACAGTTGCCTTTCCGGCTAAGAAACATTGTTTTACTTAGTGCTATTTATAAATTGTTCTTCAGCTCTCTTCAAAGCTTCGTCAATAGAAATCTTACCACTGTATACATCCGGCATTACAGCCATGATTGCAGCATCTGCTTCGTAAGTGAACATTCCATAATCAACACTTGGAATCTTCTTCATCCAATCTGAGAATAAGGTGTATATTGACTGATTTCCAAAGAATGGATCCTTAGCTTTGTATGCAGATCCGTTTTGTGCTGGCAACCAAGTGCCAACTGCTCCTCTGTCAACAAGTATTTTCTGATAGAAGCTTGAATCACGTGCATAGATCTTCTTCAAGAAATCTATTGCAACATCTTTATTCTTGCTGTTTTGAAGCACATACCAGCTTGAGCCACCGAGGTTAGATGCATTTACTGCACCTTTAATGTTCATTCTTGGAATTGGTGCAAGTCCCCATTTTCCACTCTGACTCTTTTCTGCCTTTATAGAGCCAACAATCCAGACTCCCGTAACAACAGAAGCTGAATCTCCATTATTGAACGAGCCAACCCATTCATTCCATCCGGAAACTTCCTTGGCAATACCGGAATCTCGTATCTCCTTGTAAAGCTTTACTGCTTCTTTAAGTACAGGGTTGTTTGCAATGTATGGCTTTCCGTTGCTATCGAAATACCATGTACCTGCCGATTGAAGTAATGTTCGCATTAAGCCACCGTCGTATGGATCAGCAGCTATCATATATTTACCTGTTTTCGCTTTGACTACTTTACCGATCTCAATGAATCTGTCCCAAGTAATATTCTCAAGGTCTGATGCCTTGAAACCTGCCTGCTCCAAATAATCTCTTCTATAAAACCAACCAGTAACTCCTGAATCAAATGGTACACCATAGACTTTGTTGTTTAGTGTCATGAGTTTTACTTTGTAAGGTGCAAATTCCGAATAATTGAACTGTTTCGTGAGGTCTGCAAATGAACCTGGATAGGATTGCAAATACTTCTGGGCATTGTAATCTTCGATCAGCACTATTTCAGGAAGTGCAGTCTTTACACCGGAAGCTAATATAGTGTTGAGCTTTTGTTCGACATCAGCCTTTGCCATACTTACGATGTCAAATTCTACATTTGGATTTATTTTCTGGTATCTTGCCGCAGCTTCTTGCATTATCGCTATGTTAAAATTCGGATCCCAAGCCCATATGGTGATTGTTTTTGTTTCAGCAAACAGCATTAACGAAGATCCTATCAAAATAAGCATACTTAAAATCGCAATAACTGTCCTTTTCATTCTTACCACTCCTCTCCATCTCTTCTTATTCCCGTACCACTCAGCAA
>DPXZ01000030.1 GCA_003526765.1 Fervidobacterium sp. | reverse complement strand
ATAACGTACTAACTCCCAGACCGTGCCGGGTCTCGTGTGGTATGACTGCATCAAGTCTTCCAAGTAATGGAGTGCATAGCCAAGATACCTTAATCCCCAATACTCGTTACCTACTTTCAAGAGTTCTGATGACTTCTTAGCAAAGTAAAGGAACGATTGGTCTCCCTCAAATACTTCGACAGGTCTCACCTTTATCTTGCTGTGTCGTAAAGCTTGACTATCTCCAAGAAAAGTGTCTTGAATCCACGAAACATCTCTTAAGCAATCAATCCCAGTGTCTGGAAAACTGCTGTACAGTGATATAATCTGCCAAGCAGGAAGCTGTCCGTCAACTGATGAATTGTTCAAGAAACCATATTTACTCACCAGTTCATACTCAATCAGTCCCGTACCATTCATTCCAGATATGTCTTCGACAAGATACTCTTTCAGCTTACCTTCCTGATTGTATATTCTTTCTTCTTCAAAATCTTTTGGACGTATTTTCACAAAGAAATCCAGATCAACTTCCGAATGTTTCATAACTAGAAACGTGTAAATCGAATGACCTGACCAAGGAAAAATTAGGGTTGAAAAAGATAAAATCATGATGAGAACTGTTCTCAATCTAATGATAACCATCACCTTTCAAGACAATAATTGTTTAGAACTCGATAATAATTAGACCAAGAACTTCAATGAAAGTTCAATGTACAACGAAAATAATAAAAAAGGCCTACCAAAACGGTAGACCCAATCCTTAATAGCCATTTTATGAATGTAGAACGCAACGATGATGATTTCAAGACTTCGACTTATTGTTAACTATAATACCAAGAACAGTTCCACCGGAGGTAACAATTTGATGGTTTATACGGACAAGATCAAGTTTCAAGCTTTCATTAGGTTTCACAACGAGAACAAAGCCATCGACAATCTTGGCTAAAAGCAATGTTTCCAAAGCACCATTTATCGGAGCAGTGTCAACGATTACCCTGTCATATTTGTTGGCTAAAGATTTCAAAAATTCAGTTATTCTTGGATTATTAAAAACAAGAACAGAGTTATCTATTTTGGAACCTGAAGTTATAACATCTAAACCGTCTGGTAGATTCCTAATGATGATTTCAGGATCCATATTTTCTAGAATGGCATCTGACACTCCTAAATCTCTTTGAACAGCGATATTTGGTAGCTTGTGAATAGATGGATTTCTCAAATTTAAGTCTACAAGCAGAGTTTTGTACCCAGCCATTGAATAGGCTTTCGCAAGGTTGAATGCAACAAACGTTTTGCCCTCTCCTTCTCTTGCACTCGATATGCAGATCAGTTTTGGCAATCTTTCACTATTTAAATTCAGATTGGTTGAGAGCGCAACAAACGTTTCAGAAATATCCTTTGAAGTACCTTCATTACCTTTCGTCTCTCCAAGTATATTTGCTCTATTAATCAATTTGGTTATATCCTCACTGCTGCGTATCTTCTTATCAGTTACCTCGTTCACAAAGGCAGCGAGTATTCCAAGAAAAACACCGAGAATACTACCGATTGCCAAAGTTAGTTTCTTGTTTGGTTTAGTTGGTCTGAGTGGTTTCTCAGCCAATTCGAATATCGTTGCTTTTGAAGAAACCGAAGATTCATTGAGCGATATCTCACCTAATTTCTGGAGTAATGCAACGTATATGGCTTCTTGTACTTTTCTATTCCTTTCCAAGCTAACGAGTTCTTGTTCAATGGTTGGAAGACTTTTTAGAATATCGTCGTATTTCTTACGGATTATTTCCAGGGAACTTAGGGTTGCCTGTATTATTTGATACCGTGATTCATTATCTGCCTTTTTTATGTAGAGTTCGGTATAAACTGGATCAAGTCCCATGGTCTTAGACGATATCACTTTTTCAACTTCCTTACTTAAGAGTGATTGAGCCTCGGATAGTTGTTTTCTAACATTTTGAACTTGGGTACTATCTTCTGAATAAGTTTCCAATAAAGCGGATAACTGGATATTGAGATCAGTAATTCTTTCTCGCAGTGAGGATATGACAGGATTGGAAGTTATATTCTCAGAAGAAACAATATCTTTCTGAAGGGCTTTAAGTTGTTCATCTAAACTCTTTAAAGAAAGCTTTACTTCATCCAACTCTAGCTGGAGGTTCGTATACTGAGTATCATAATCAGAAAACCTTTCAAGTAATAAATTTGCTTGTTCACTTACAGAAAAAATGTTGTTCTTTTCTTTGAAATCTCTTATTCTCGTATCCAAGTCATCAAGATTCTTTTGCACTATTGGCAATTGCTTTTCTAGTGTTTCTCTACTAGAACTATATCCCTGCTTTTCGATCTCAGCACTAAGCTCTATATAAGAATTCGCCAGTTCATTTGCAATTTTCGCACTCAGTTCAGGGTCTAAATCTTCTACTACTATGTCTACAATATTGGAATTTTCTACTGGTTTAAATTGGATCGAAGCTTGCAAAGAGCTTATTAAATCTTCTCTGTTAATTGTCTTTCCAGACCTTTTTTGGAAAAAGTCTATCAAATTGAGTTTGTCGATGACTCTTCCAACATTTGTTCGGCTCTTCATTATCTCTATTTCTGTTGTAATATCAGCACTTGAACTGCCAGCTATTCCTAGCAAAGACTGACTCAAACTTATACCTGAAGAT
>DPXZ01000123.1 GCA_003526765.1 Fervidobacterium sp. | reverse complement strand
GGTCTGGGAGTTAGTACGTTATTCTTTTGATAAGAATATCAGAATACTCTTGAGAAACGCACATACTACTTACGATGATATGATGGTTTACTTGATGTTGTACGATGAGAGTAGATTGGAAAACGTGATATCGAGTGCTAGACCTATATATTTTTCTTCGTATGAACAACTCATCAAAGAGGTCTGCATGTATTCCTACAGTGAGTTTTTCAAAGTACATGATATGATCAAATCTTCATTTGGTGATACGTTATATGGTTCTGCACCATCTATGGAAGACTTTGCAAAATTGGCTCAGCAAGGAAAATTGGACAACCTAATCAACGAAACGTACAAGATCATATCGACCATGTCGAGTGTCATAAAGGGATTTGTTACTATGCAACTTGACACTCATTGAACACATAACTTTCCGCAATGTACCTTCCTCGTTTATCAGAGTATCGTCATACCCTTTTTATCAAGGCTCTTCATGCTACATTGCATGTCTTGCAGGTAATCGATGTGATAATTGCACACTTACATTCATAAGAATAATTAGTCTTGACAAATACAATTAGCGGTGATATCATAATATTGGTGATTGTGAATAAAATCACTATTAATTTAAGAACTAAGAATAGTGTAAAAGAAAGCACTGAGGAGGCGATATCATGGAGAACTACAAGGATGAATTGGCAAGTTTGAAAGGTGACTTGAAAGAATTAATTGGAAAAGCACCGGAGGTTTCGAAGTTTACAGAGTACGTCGGAGCAGCAGAAAAAACAGCAAAACTTGATGAAAAGACGAAGGAACTCATAACACTCGGTATAGCAATTGCAGTCAGATGCGAACCTTGTATACTTTGGCACATGGATGCAGTAATAAAGGCGGGTGCAGATGAGGGAGATATTCTGGAAGCAATAAAAGTTGCAGTAGCAATGGGTGGAGGACCTTCTTTGATGTACGGTATAAAGGCCTACGATATAATGAAAGAGCTCTTGAAGAAATAAGTTACGAAGCGACTAGTATATTCAATTCGGAAAAAAGCGGTGCTCTTGAAAGCACCGCTTTTTTCATTAAGTGAACATATATAAAATTGAGCAATTTTGAACTATACTAAACAGTTTGTATCCAGAGTACTGTTGCCTTTTCCTTCCCTGGATTTCTCAAATAATGTATGCAATCTGCTGAATAATAGAAACAATCGCCTTCAGCTGCATGGTACTTTTTTCCGTCGAGGTAGACATCGACTGAACCTTCTACTACGTAACCAAATTCGTCACCATCATGGTAGTCTTCTTGATCAGTCTGAGCACCTGGCTCTAATTCAACGATCTTTGCATCCAGTTCTTTGTCTTCTATTGCATCCATGAGTATCTCCATCTTCACACCTTTTGGCAATTCGTACATCGGGACTCTCTCTGTTTTCTTGAATATTATCTTTTTCGGTTCATCTGAGAAAAAGTGTTGAAGGTCTGTACCCAACACTCTCAATATCCTTTCAAGTGTTTCAACAGATGGAGAGACTTTGTCACTTTCAAGTTGTGAGATGAAACTTCTGGAAAGGTCACATCTGTCGGCAAGTTCTTCTTGTGTGTAGTTTCTAGCAACCCGAAGCCTTTTTATCTTTGTACCGAGCTTCATAATTTTCAATGGCGCAACAACTTACGGTCTGCACCATTACCTCCCTTCAAACTTGTGCACTTCTCTCTATATCTTATCATAAAATGCCGTTCTGTGTCAAAATTCATGTTGAAATTAGGACAGATACAAAAATAAATACAAAAGGCGGCAGTGTTTTCCTGCCGCCAATTTGTGATCTGTTTGTTAACTATTCTTCTATGAGCTTTTTAACAAAGTTTGGTAATGCAAATGCTGCCTTGTGTATTTCTTCGTTGTAATACCTGAGTGGTTCTTTGAAATTCCTTACTCTATCAACATCGAACGATCCTATTGGATCAAGGCCTGATTTTGAAGCGTACGTATATGACCACATACCGCCTGGGTATGTTGGCATGAATCCCAAATACAGTCTAACTAGTGGAAATGCTTCTTTTATTCGTTTATAAGCGGTTGTCCCCCACTCATAATCATACATTATACCTTCAGTCTGTGCACTCAGTATTCCATCTTTCTTAAGTGCCTCGCTGCAAGCTTTGTAGAAATCTACGGTGAACAATTGTCCACCTTCTCCCGCTGTGGGATCTGTCGAGTCAATTATTATCACATCGAACTCTTCTTTAAATTGCCTTACGAATTTTGCGCCATCTTCGTACAACAATTCTACTTTTGGATCGTTCAATCTACTGCCCGTGTATGGTAGATGCTCCATAGCCGCTTTAACTACCATTTCATCGATCTCACACAGTACAGCCTTTTCGACAGATGGGTGCTTCAAGATCTCTCTGATACTTCCACCATCTCCGCCACCTATTACAAGCACTTTTCTCGGATTTGGATGCATAAACATCGGTACATGGACGAGCATCTCGTGATACATAAACTCATCTCTTTCAGTTGTCATTGTTATACCATCCAACGAGAAGACTCGACCGTAGAATGGTGAATCGAATATATCTATTCTCTGATATGCACTTTGAGCAGCATAAACATGCTTATTGATCTTCATGAATAGTCCGCCAACGTCTCTCGAGTACCATTCAGTGTACAACATATGTCG
>DPXZ01000121.1 GCA_003526765.1 Fervidobacterium sp. | reverse complement strand
AAAATCCAAGATCAAGAAGTGCCAAATTACGCATAGCGGAGCGTATATAGTTCGTATACTTGTACTTTTTTGTACTTTTTGATTTTTCGAGTTTCTTGTTTCCTTAGCAATTTCATATTCGTTACTATCGTTTATTTTCCACTTACATCTTAAGATTAGCGAAGCGAAGGGGGATAACATTATGACGCTTGTTAAAGAAAAGCGAAGAGAAGTTGTTATCGAAAAGGATCGTTCGAGGTCCTTAGGATTAGTCAAGTATCTGGTACCGTGTGCAATAGTCTTTGCATTGATTTTTGGGACATATTCCATTAACGCAAAGACGGCAAATTTGGAAGATCAAATATCGATGTTCAGAGAGAACCTTGCGTTGATTGAACAACAAGATGAATCGTTGAATATGCAGATAGGAAAGATGACAGTTGGACTCGATGTGATCAATTAATTGAAAACAGACTTTACCTAATGGAGCATTTCAAGTAAACATCGAAGGGGATGTACTGCGACTTGGCCAAATCGTCTCGTAAATCAAGAATACAGCGTTTTCAATTAATATACCTGTGTGTAGTTTTCTTATGTTTGTTCTTCGTTGTAAGGATATGGGATAACATATACACTGATCAGTATGCTCTGAAGAGTAAAATACCAGCACTGAGGGGAAATATATACGATTCTTCTGGAAGGCTTTTGGCAACGAGTGAATTGGTCTACGTTGGTTATCTCGATGTTGAATATCTGAAATCCGTTGTTGGAAATGCGTACGAGAGAGACGTGAATTTTATAAGGATGTTATCGAATTTTGGACTTTCGGAAGCGTTAGATACAATCGGTGAAAAGAAGATAATCCGGCTGGGTTCGTTCCCGAAGAGGGAAGAAATTACAAAGAAGATACCCACACAGTACCTGAGGTTCGTTAGTATAGAATCTGAAGAAAAGCGAGTGAGTTTATCGGATGCCGGTCTTGGATTCATAGTAGGCAAAACTGATCAAAGGTACGGAATAAACGGTGCTGAAGAGTTTTTCGATAAGATACTAAGGCCCGTTCGAGATGGTGTAGTATCGATAAGTTATTCAGGCCTCGTCGGAAGAAAAGTGAATTCAATAAAAATTGAACCTGAAAATGGAAAGAATGTGTATCTTACTATAGATAGTTCACTCCAAAATAAACTCTACTCTATAGCGGAGCAGGTAAAAGAAGAAAAGCAAGCAACAGAAGTTGGGCTCATTATCATGGAAAGTGAGACTGGTAAAGTCAGAGCAGCCTTAACTACTCAGAGCTGGCCGAGTTACTATATGGGATATTTTGAGCCGGGCTCTACGATCAAGCCAATTATTTTTTCCGCAGCACTTGAACTCGGCATTGCTGCCACCGATACGCATTTTTACTGTCCAGGATATGTGAAACCATTGGATGACAGCAACCTCAGAATAAGCGACCTTGAAACACATAAGGATATAACTCTATACGACGGACTTGTCCATTCTTGCAATGTTGTGTCCGTCGAAACAACGAAAATGATCGTAGAGAAATATGGTATTGAAAAACTCTACGAAATTATGTCTTCATTTGGTTTTGGAAAGCCTACGGGAATAGAACTTTCCGGTGAGATAGGCGGTGTTCTGAAGACTCCGGATAAGTGGAATAAAGCAGATTGGGCATACATTGCAATAGGGCAGTCGATCGGTGTTACTCCACTGCAATTGCTCGCAGCATTCAATGCTATCGTAAACGATGGTAAATACGTAGCCCCGACGATCGATGAATCGAGAGAAACAGTATCGAAAGTACTGATCTCACAAAAGAACTCTGACGCTTTGAAAGAGATGCTTCTTGATGTGGTTGAACTTGGTACGGGTGTAAATGCAAAACTTGATGGGATAAAAATATTGGGCAAAACTGGTACCGCTCAAAAGAACAACAAGAAGGATGTCACGGCACTTTTTGTTGGTCAAGTAACTTTGGATAAAGATTATTCAATCTTGGTTTGGATAGACTCACCTCAAAGTGAGAAGTTGAGTAGCATCGTCGCTGCACCATTTTTTAAGCAGGTAATTCTCACAATGAAAGAATTTGAGAGTGAATCTAAGAACGATGCGATGAACTATTCAAATATTCCTGATATCTCGGGTTGGAACATCAAACAGCTGAATGATTTCATTCAAAGATCAAATATGACATTCCACATATACGGTTCCGGCATGTATGTTGACAACTTCGATGTAGAAGAAAGTCCAGATGGCACAATCGTAAATATTCAACTCTCCTCTACACCTAAAGTTACTAAATCAAATTGAAAAATGTGTCTCCGTCCACTACCATAATTTACCCTATCTTTACATAGTATTAACCAAAAGAATCTGAAGCTCTGATAAAATTAAAACGCTGCCAAAGACTGCAGGTTAAAATAAAGACCGGAAGGTCGCCTGCACGAGGCTGGGGAGAATTCTATCTAATCATACTAATCATATTTCGTGTATGGTTTGGATGTTCTCCTTTGGGCTGCCTCGACGAGAGGCGTTTTTTCATTTTATTCTGGGAGGTGAAGACGTGCTTAGAAGACCTGAAAAGGAACAGCTCGTACAAGAGCTAATTGGAGAGTTACAGAATGCATCTTTAGTACTTTTTTCAGATTTCAGAGGGCTGACAGTTGCTCAAATGACTAAGTTGAGAAGGGCCCTAAGAGAGAAGTTCGGCGATGGTGCAAAGTTTGCAGTGGTAAAGAACACGTTGGTCAAGATGGCGTTGAAAGATGCGGGCTACGATATGAACGTTGATGAGAATACGTTTTTCGGCCCCACCGCAATATTGTACGTCAACGAAGGAGATCCAGTTGAGGCAATAAAAGTTTACTACGATTTCGTAAAAGAGAACAAAGGTACACCGGTATGCAAGGGCTTGTATCTTGAGAGAAAATTCTTCACCGGAGACAAAGTGGAAGAACTCTCCAAATTGCCTTCGAAAGAACAACTCATCGCCATGGTACTTGGTGGTATTCAGAGTCCGATTCGTGGTCTCGTCAATTCTCTTTCTGGCGTGCTCAGAAAAGTACTTTATGCGCTCAATGCTATCAAAGAAAAGAACGAGCAGTAAGTATTTGGTAATTATTTAGGTTTTAAATCATTTTAGTTTTGTTAAAAAAACAGGAGGTGCATACCATGACATTGGAAGAACTTGTAAAGGGTATTGAATCGTTAACGGTTGCAGAACTTGCAGAACTTGTTAAGATGTTAGAGGACAGATTTGGTGTTAGTGCAGCAGCTCCAATGATGGCAGCAATGCCAGTTGCAGCAGCGGCAGCTCCAGCAGCAGCAGTTGAAGAAAAGGACACATTTGACGTTTTACTCAAGAGCTTCGGAGCAAAAAAGATTGAGGTTATAAAGGTTGTAAGGGAAATCACCGGTCTCGGTCTTAAGGAAGCAAAGGACCTTGTTGAAAAAGCAGGCGCAGCAGATGCATTCATTAAACAGGGTGTAGAGAAGGAAGAAGCAGAAGACATAAAGAAGAAGATTACAGAAGTAGGCGGAGAAGTTGAAATAAAGTAACGCTTATTTCAAAAGAAAAAATATTACGTATCAAACCCCGCATGGTATTTACATAGCGGGGTTTTTGTGATTTAATATATAATTGGCTTAATATTAACCCTTGTCTAAGTTGTCAGATCTAACTACAGTTTCCCAATGTTAGTCTGTCTGGTCTTTTCAGTTTTATTCCCCCGAAAGTTTAATATCCAACCATTCGCGTATCGATTGAGAAAGAGGTGATCGAATGAAAACCTATCAGATTGGTAAGAGGACGAGGTATTCCTTCGGCAAGGTTGACGAGATCGTAGATGTCCCTGACCTAGTTAGTATCCAGCATGCATCTTTTAAAGAGTTGCTCGATAGTGGGATACTAAAGATCTTAAAGAAGTTTAGCCCAGTTACTTCAGCTAAGGCCGAAGGAAGAAAGGAAAAAGGATTCAGACTTGACTTCGTCAATTTTAGAGTGGGCGAGCCACTTCATTCTGTGGAAGAATGTAAGCAGAGGCTGCTCACGTACGTTGCACCATTTTATGCAACGATAAGAGTAACTGATGTCTCTACAGACGAAATGCGTGAAGAAGAGGTAACACTCGGAAATTATCCAGTGATGACGGAGAACCAAACGTTCGTAATCAATGGAGTAGAAAGAGTTGTTGTCAGCCAATTGGTTAGAAGTCCTGGCGTGTATTTTGTCGAAGAGCCTACGA
>DPXZ01000039.1 GCA_003526765.1 Fervidobacterium sp. | reverse complement strand
GGGATTACATATGGGATGTAAGTTTCTACGTTTAGTAACCTTTGTAATATTGCTAGTACCTCTTTTGCTCCTTGCACAGCAACCACCAAAGGCGGTAAGTGAGTTCAGTGCTCAGGTCCTGCCTTCTTTAACTGAAGTCAAACTAACTTGGAAAGATAACTCAACAGATGAAGATGGATTTAGAATCCTGAGGAGTACCAACAACGTTACTTGGACTCAAATAGCTGTTCTACCAAGTAACACAATAACCTTCACAGACAAAGACTTACTACCAAAGACGAAGTATTACTACAGAATCCATGCATACAACGCCTACGGACGTTCCGATAACGTCTCACTCGAGGTTTTTACAGCATTTGTACCTCCACAGCCGTTGGACACAGGTGCAGCAATTTTGAGTGGTGGGATAAGGATCTCATGGAAAGATACGAGTGATTACGAGACCGCCTACGTGGTGGAAAGAAAAATCGGGGATGGTGGATGGCAAGAAATTGCAAAGCTTCCTGGAAATAGCACAGAATTCATTGATAAAGACATTTCAAAAGGAGGAACATATTATTACAGAGTCTACGCGGTAAACGAGATTGGGAAAAGTGTACCATCACCAATTGTAAGTATTTTTGTGAATCAAGTGAAGCGAAACATCATTTTGGCTGCAACAGACGGAGGGATAGCACTATATGACGTTTCTCAGCCATCTGCACCAAGTTTCTTAACACTCGTTGAGATGAAAAATGCGCAGAGTGTATTCACATACAACAACTACGCATACGTAGCAGATGGAGAGAATGGTATAACAATCATCGATATAACTGACCCAGAAACTCCATTCAAAATCAGCTCATTCGATACTCCAGGATTTGCTTACAGCACATATGTCAAAGACAACATAGCATACGTGGCAGATGGAGAGAAAGGATTAGTAATCTTAGATATTTCCAATCCACAAAAGCAGACACAACTCTCCATCTTTGACACGCCAGGCTTAGCTTGTGGGATATACGTTAAAGATAAATACGCATACATAGCAGATGAGAAGAACGGATTGGTCATACTCGACATATCCAATCCACAAAAGCCGATGCAAGTAGGGATGATAGACACGCCGGGATTGGCAAGGGGGATATACGTTGAAGACAAATATGCATACGTAGCAGATGGAGAGAAAGGATTAGCGATAATAGATGTAAGTAATCCAGCAAAACCAGTGATAATTGCTCAGCCAGACACGAATGGTACAGCGTATAATGTAACCATATACAACAAGTATGCATACATTGCAGATGGTAATGGAGGACTGGTTGTAATAGATGTAAGTAATCCAACAAAGCCAGTTCAAGTAGGTTGGTATGACACATACGATGCACGGTCAGTATGCATACAAGGAGATAATGTGTATATAGCAGATGGAAAGAATGGTTTGGTTGTTGTTAATGTAAACAAAATTGGAAAACCTATTAGAAACCTTTCTCAAGTTGGCAGGTATTATACTGCTGGATATGCATATGGTGTCTATATACAAGGTAGTTATGCATACGTTGCGGATTATTATAATGGATTGGTAATCATCGATATTTCAAATCCAAACAATCCTCGTCAAGTTGGCATGTGTAGTACTGCTGGAAATGCATATGGCGTCTATATACAAGGCAACTATGCATACGTGGCGAATTATGGTAATGACTTAGTAATCATCGACATATCCAATCCGAACAAGCCGGTTCAAATTGGCTGGTATGATACTTATAAAGCACGTGGAATTTACGTGCAAGGCAGCTATGCATACGTGGCGGATGAGGGTAATGGCTTAGTAATCATAGACATTTCAAATCCGAAAAACCCTATTCGAGTTGGTGGATATGATACTTATCGAGCATATGGCGTCTATGTACAAGGCAGCTATGCATACGTGGCGGCTGGTGATAATGGCTTAGTGATCATCGACATTTCAAATCCGAAGAGTCCTACTCAAGTTGGCAGGTATGATACTGCTGGATATGCAGAGGGAGTTTATATACAAGGCAGCTATGCATACGTGGCAGATCATAGTAATGGCTTAGTAATCATAGACATTTCAAATCCGAAGAGTCCTACTCAAGTAGGCACGTATGGTGCTTATTATGTAAAAGGAGTTTACGTGCAAGGCAACTATGCATACGTGGCGAATCATGATAATGGCTTAATAATCATCGACATTTCAAATCCAAAAAGTCGTATTCAAGTAGGCTGGTATGATACTGCTGGATATGCAGAGGGAGTTTATATACAAGGCAGCTATGCATACGTGGCGGACGAGCGTAATGGCTTAGTAATCATCGACATTAGCGCAATTAGCACATTCTCGCAACCTCCAACAGGAAAGGTAGATGTAGGACCCGCAAGGAAGATAAAGGTAAATGGCAATTATGCATATGTAATCAACAGCGGATTGTCCGTGTTCGATGTCTCAAATCCAAAGTTTCCATTTGAATCAGCAGCGATAGGTACGCTTGGTGATGCGCAAGATGTATTTACTTTAGGTTCGTTTGCGTACGTTGCAGATGGGTTGAATGGAATGGTTGTCGTTGATATCTCCAATCCAAAAGACCCATTTGTGGTTGGACGGTTGAACATTGGCAATAATGCGTTGAGTGTTTACTCACAAGGTAAATATGCATATGTAGGAACGTCCAATGAATTAGTTATTGCAGACGTTAACAATCCACAAGAGCCAAAGGATGTTTCGAGGATGACGCTTCCAGGGACATTGAGGAGTATATATGCACAAGATAGGTATGTGTACTTAGCATGCGATGCTGCAGGGGTGGTGGTAGTTGATGCGGTGGATGCAAAAAATCATGTACAAGTTGGAGTGTTTGACACGGCAGGTAGGGCATTTTCGGTGCAAGTTGTAGGTAAGTATGCATACGTAGCAGATGAAGCGAATGGATTGGTGGTTGTAGATATATCCAATCCACAAAAACCAACACAAGTTGGAAGATTTGACACAGTAGGGAAGGCATACGATGTATATGTGAAAGGGAACAATGCATATGTAGCAAGTGCAGATAGAGGGATGTATATTCTTGACGTTAGTAATCCGTCGAACATTTCAAGGATAAGTCTGGTAGATACACCTGGAAATGCAACGAGTGTTTACGTGCAAGGGAGTTATGCATACATTGCAGACGAAGCGAATGGGTTGGTGGTAATTGATGTTTCAAAACCTGCGCAGCCAAAGATAGTCCACGACTCACCGTGGATAAATGAAATCAGAAGCGCTACATTCTAAAGGAAACGAAAAATCCCCCTTTTGTAGGGGGATTTTTCTTGCTTGGATATCTTTGCATCAGAAACCTTGAGAAACCTTGTCGAAGTTTGTTTTAGACATTTATCAATTCAAGCTTTAAGCTCGCCCAATAGTATCAGAATTCCGAGTATCACAATGAAAGATCCTCCGATGATTCTTAACCACTTCTCCCATGCAGGTTTTCCAAAGCCAAAGCTTAATGCCTTGGAAAGCAGTGTGCCTATGGTTAAGAATGGTATCGAGATACCAAGTGAGTAGACAAAGAGTAGCCACATCCCTTTTATAACGCTTTTTTGAGCTGCAATGAGTAACATGGAGCCTAAAACTGGACTGCTGCATGGAATCCAAACGAATCCTATCGCTCCGCCGAGTAACAACCCACCAACAAATCCTGTACCTTTAAATTTCCAAACGTTTATACTCTTCCCTTTGAAAATTTGCAGTTCGAAGATGTATGCAACACCTAAAATTACTATACTGATGCCGATGACTTTTTCTATTATACCTCCAAACGACAACAAAAATCCACCGACTGTGGATGATATTGCGCCCAAGAGTGCAAACATGAAAGAAAAACCAATGAAAAATCCGAATAGCCTTTGAATTCTTTTTTCCTTAAACATGATAATTCCAACAAATCCCGGTATTAGAGGTAAAACGCACGGGCTGAAAAATGCCAACAGGCCATGGAATATGGCAAGCCATACGGATATGTCTGTCTGAGTTAATGTGACCACTCTATCAACTCCCAAGTTTGCGTGATGTTGTTAACCAAGCAATTGGTATTGTTGAACAATTTTGCGTTGCTGCAATTCGGTATTTTCCTATTTCACAAGTAATACCCTTATTACACCAGCTTCGTTCAACTTTTTTGCAAGATCTTCGGAATAGGTCACGTACACTTTGTTTATGTCTATCTTCTCTGGTATTTTGTCTACCTGCTGAGAATTCTTATCGTACTTGATGATGTAATCGGCATCTGCCTTGCTTACGTTGATAACTTTTGGTTTTCCGGTGAGGTTGTCTGTCTTTTTCACGTAGTTGTCAAAGGTCTCTTTGTAATTTTCTTCCACTACTCTCACTAAGTACTTCAATGCCTTCAAAAAATCACTTGCTGGCATGTAGCCAGGCACTTGCGTTACCATGCTGTCTCCTGAAAGGAATATGAAGGTTGGTGTTCCTCTAATACCAAACAAGCTGAATAATTGGCTGTTTGTGTATGTTTTTCCCATAAACGTTGTCTTGTAATTTGATTCTTCCAAGCGAACGAATACGTAATTTGCTCTCATGAAATCTTGAACGTTTTTGTCGGTAAGTGTGTCTTTATCGAACAATTTGCAGTAGTAACAAGATTGAGCGGAGAACATGACAATTGTCATCTTCTTCTCGATTGCGGCAACTTTTTGTGCAGTGCCCAAATCTCGAAATTCATAATCATATGAAAAAGTAAGTATGCTGATTACAAGAAAAAGTATTGCATAGAATTTGTTGTGTCTCACTTATCATCACTCCAATCACTTAAGTTCGTGGTACTCTAAATCTTCTCATGAAGAACTTTGAGAAAAACCTTAACAATGGACAACTGAATTTCAAGATAGTCACCTCCAAGTCAGCTTATAGTTTGTGTTTAGCAATCTTCAAAGTAAGTTTGAAAGACGTTTCAACGTTATTTTGATACTAAGATGGGGTAAAATTAAGAGGAAGGGTTTATGCCCTTCCTCAATCGTTTTGATTATCAGTTTATTCCAAGTGTTCTATCGATCTTTGCTTTGTCGAAACCAACTATGATTTGATTGCCTATTTCGATGACTGGCACGCCCATTTGACCGGATTTGCGAACCATTTCTTCAGCACCTTTTTGGTCTTTTGAAACGTCTACTTCTGTATATGGCAATCCAAGTTGTCTAAAATAGTCTTTTGCTCTCCTACACCATGGGCAAGTTGGTGTTGTGTATATCTTGATCCTCACATCAGCCATACAGTTCACCTCCAAAATCATTGATTAGAAATATTTTCTAGCAGCATGTTCGGCTGCGATTGCACCGTCTGCTGCTGCCGTCACGATTTGTCTCAGTCCTTTGATTCTGATATCTCCAACGGCATATATACCAGGGACGTTTGTTTCCATGTTCTCGTTGGTTATCACATAACCATTCTGGTTCATCTCAACCAGTCCTTTGACTACTTCGGTCATTGGTGACAGACCAACGTAGATGAAAACTCCATCTGTCTTTATAACTTTTTCTTCTTTCGTTGTGTTATCAATTATAACGACTTCTTCCACCTTGCTTGTGCCACGTATTTCCTTGACCACATGATTTGTGATTACGGTGATCTTTGGGTCGTTCAATATTCTCTCTTGTAAAATTTTTGCCGCGGTTAGATAGGGGAGATTTTGTACCATCGTGATACTGTTGACTACCTTTGCCAAGAAGTGTGATTCGTCACATGCACTATCTCCACCACCTATGACTACGACATCCTTGT
The DNA here is from genome assembly GCA_003526765.1 of Fervidobacterium sp. Classification (GTDB taxonomy): domain Bacteria; phylum Thermotogota; class Thermotogae; order Thermotogales; family Fervidobacteriaceae; genus Fervidobacterium. Next base: position 2,698 of record DPXZ01000039.1, on the reverse strand, counting down.
CTTTGAAGAGGTATCCATCACATGCAGCACAGTATGTTATGCCCTTACCTCTGAATTCTGTCTCACCAGGTACGCCGAGCTTCCTTGGTTGAGTACCCGTTGCCACTATCAAGACCTTGCATCTAACTGAGTGGCCATCATCTAATTCTACTACCTTGTAATCACCATCGATTGTGACTTTTTGTGCAAATGCATAGTGAATCTCTGCACCGAAGTGTTTTGCATGATCAGCAAATTTCTGACCCAATGCTTGTCCCTCAATGCTCTTTTCTCCTGGCCAATTCTCAACCATGTGAGTTTGAGTGACGGCGCCGCCTTCGAGTGCCTTTTCAACAACGAGTGCAGTTAGCCCAGCCCTTCTTGCATATATCGCCGCTGTTAAACCAGCGGGTCCACCACCTATTATCACAAAATCGTAGTATTCTTTTACATCACTACTCATAGACCCAATATCGAATAATCCCATTTTTGTCACTCCCTTCCTTTGATTGCATCGTCAAATCACTTTCTTAAAAACTTAGGGCACAAAGATGTGCCCTAAGATGCGTGTGAAAGAAAGATGGGGTGGATGGTTGGTCGGTTATAGATACCTTAACATCTTTCTTCAAGTCGAGTCGCTTTAAGCATTTGATATTCAATTTAAGTTAGAGCTTTGAATTATCTTATTCTGACAAATCCAAAACTTGTTGCAAAAATTGTGGTTCTGGATACGCACCTATGAAAAATTTCTCAGGGTCTCTATTGATTGCAATATGTGGTACCGATGAAACACCGAACTGGTCGCTCAAATCGAAGAACTCGCCAGCTTCAACAACTTCTGCAGTCACCTTATCACTTGCAAGTGCCATGTTGTGAGCAGTAAGTGCGGCCTTTGGACAATATGGACACGTGGGTGTAACGAACACACTTATCTTAACTGGCTTGTCAAGTTGGTTGAGCTTATCTATAGTCTCTTGTGATAGTTGTGGTTTAGCATTTTTGCCAAATAGCACTATATCTTGTATAAGCGTACCAAACTCATGGCCAGATGGGACTCCGTAGAATCTTACGCCTCTATCTTTTCCATCTTCAAGTGTTATGATCAATGCTGGTGCAAATTCAACGTTGTATTCTCTACCCTTCTCACTATCTTTGTGGTATCTTTCAACCAATATCTTATCAGAAAGTGCCTGAACTTCATCAAGTAACTGCCCTTCTAACTCACAATATTCACAGTCATCATCGTGGAAGAATATCAATTTTACTTTATTCTCCAGTTCTTTCCCAAATAACTCTTCCAAATACTTTACATCCTTCTCTGCCAATAAACTCATAACTACACCTCCACTAAATCCTTTCCCTTTCGATTTTATTATAACTCTTTTACAGAAAATTAGGGTTACCTAAATGTTAAATTTGGACAAAACTTGTCTATATTTATTTCACTACGCTAAGTACCTCGAAAAGTATTTAGGTGTTCGATAAGAAACGCTATTTTAGCCATTCGATAACTGCCTTCGTGACGTCTTCCTTTTCAACATCGTTGCTTAAAACGTGACCGGAACGCTCGAAAACAAGCATCTTTCTCTTTTCTGACCTAATGTTTTTGTATATGAAATCAGCTGCCTCCATGGGAACTGTATCGTCATTTTTCGCTGCTACAACTAAAGTTTCGGATACTATCTCCGGTACAATCTTTCTTGACATTTTCATGAGTTTGTAGAGCTGTGCCGATTGTTTTGGCCAGGTGTACGACCAATATTCTTCCTTTAGATATTGTAAATCTGGGTCATCGAATTTCTCATCGTTTTCTCTCTTCATCTTTTTTGTAAATAGAGATATGAACGGTGTTAATCCAATTCTCTTATCGAACACATGCGTTGCAGCTGCGAGTGTGACTAGTTTTTTTGGTTTCAATTGAGCAGCCATTATCAATGCTATAACTCCACCCATCGAAAGCCCCACTATTGCAACATCATCGTGCACTGCCTTTAGATCATAGTATGCATCAAAAGCCCTTCTTAACCAATCTCTCCAAGTCGTTTTCAGAAAGTCTTCTCCGCATGTACCATGACCAGGTAGACGTGGCACAGAAACAGTAAATCCTGATTTATTTGCCTCTCTTGCCATGTAATCGAAATCATGTGGCGAGCCTGTAAAACCGTGTACAAAAAGTATTGCCCTGTTTCCACCTTCAATGAATATTGGAATGGACTTCTTCACAGTTTTCGTATCGACAAATTCCATCGTTTAACCCCCTTGAGCTGCCTTGAAAGTCAAGATCAATTTCAGACCGTTCTTTCTATGTTTACCCCGCCATCTTGCAGGGGTGGTTTCATTTTAGTACTTCTTTTAGTTGTTCAAACGATATATCCAGCAAATTCTCACCGATGTAGTCGATCGTCTTTTCATCGGCTTTTTGTATCTTCTCTTTCATCTCGGCTGTTAAATCCTCACCAAATTTCTTGCTCAGATTCTTTAGTACGAATTCTATTTTGCCTTCCAGTCTGCCTTCCAGTCTGCCTTCCAATCTGCCTTCCAGTCTGCCTTCATTTCTCAACTTTTCAGCTACTGACATAATCACATCACTCTTTCCAGAGATACTAAGCATTCGCCGTTATTTTAGTACTTCTTTTAACTGTTCAAGTGATATATCCAACAGATTCTCGCCGATGTAGTCGATCGTCTTCTCATCGGCCTTTTGTATCTTCTCTTTCAT
>DPXZ01000059.1 GCA_003526765.1 Fervidobacterium sp. | reverse complement strand
GTGGAATATGCCATGAGCATCTTCATATCATTTTGTTTTATCGCCATGAATGTACCAATCAATATCGATATGTTACCAAGCCAGATCAGTACGTAGGAGAATATGTTGACGCCAGCGTAGAATTGACTAAACATGGTAGCTATTGGAAATGCGCCGAGGAGCAAAGCGATGATGTACGAGCCCATCTTCACCAGTTGCCCGGACAGAACGGCACTGAACGTATCAGGCGCATTACCGTGCACATTCCTGAGCCATACGTGGAGTGGAAAGATACCACTCTTTGCAATACCTGCGCCGAGTAAAAGGAGCGACACGAGCCATTTGAAGCCTGTACCTTCGGAAGCGATGTCCCCAGATATCTCAAATAGATTGAACGTACCAAATTTGGAATACAGCAAGAACGTACCGTACAAAAACATGTAGCTGCCTATCGAACTGATGACGATGTACCAAATCGTAGCCTTCTTTGATTCCTCTTTACCCATCGGTACGATAAAGAGTGATGCAACGACCGCAATCTCCCAAAATATGTAGAGTGCTATCAAATGCGGTGTAAAGAACACACCCAACGTACCAAAGAGTGTGAGTATCGAAAGTGCACTGAACGCATGAGGCCTCTTTGCCTTTGAAATCCAAACGATGTTGAAGAATGCATAACAAGAAAAGACGATCAACGTTATTATCGAGAAATATTTCGAAAGTGCCGTGAATTGCAATATATCTTCAAATCCAAATAGACCCTCCACACTTCCTATCGGCATGTTCCACAGAGTGAATAACCCGTACAAAGAAAGTGCGAGTAGCACTATGGGACCTAAACGTCTGTTAATCATGGACAAAAAATAACCGACAAGTGCACCAACTGCAAGGTAGAGTAAGAGGCTTTGCATGATCACATACCTCCCTTCAGTATGAGATCCAAATACGGTCTGAAGTCTAACACATTGTTTGCTATGTTCATCGTCTGGTCATGTATCAAACCGGGCATGAACCCAACGACTACTAACGTCAATGCAAGAAGCAACGTCACAACCTGTGCACCGAATGGTATAAAATCTTCTTCCACTTCATCGTCTTCATTCTCCATCTCACTATCTTGTTCTCCATCTTGCACTTTCGGTGTATCCTCGCCTTTATACCAAAGCTCCACATTCCACTTGATCAAATAACCTGCCTCTATCACCGCTGCAATCAGTATTATGGCAGGCAATGCGTAAGAATTTACTTGGAATAGTGCCTTGAGCAAGTAGTACTTTGCCCAAAATCCTGCAAACATTGGAAATCCTACAACCGATAGCGATGCAAACGTGAACGCTATGCCCGCCGTCTTGTTTGACTTGAACCCACGTTCACCGAGATATGCAAAGAGTGTGAAAAGTATGAATTTTGAAATGACATCGTTAAAAAGATAAAAATAGGCAGCGGACGCGATCTCAGATTCTCGCATGCTCAGTGCGGCAACAACCGTACTGACACCTGAGATTGTGGCAAAAGATAGTGCTCTACCGAGACTTTTCTGTTTTAACGCACCAAGTTCAGCAAGAATAATCGAAATCATTGCTAAAATACCTACTAACTGCGGACTCGGTAGATCGAATATGTTTAGGAATATTCTCGAAAATAGATAGACCAAACTCACAGTCACGACACTTCCCAACGCAATAGGCGTCACAGACGAGCCGTTCGAATAGACATCTGGTGCCCAGAGACCGAGAGGTAAGACTTTTAGTTCAACTAAGAATGTGATCAAGAAAAATATGCATATTGTTGGAACAATCAATGGATCCGTTATGAACGCCGCGTAACCCATGTTGAGTGTACCTGATTTTACGTACACAGACACGGCCCCGAGTAGATACATCGTTCCACCGATACCACCGAAGATCAAGTATTTGAACGCACCGAGTGCGTTGTCTTTATGTGCTGCCACGATGTACGCTATAACCGAGATGATTTCCAAGAAGACGAAAGAATTGAAGAAATCTCCGGTAAGTATAATCCCATTGACTGCAGCAGTTAGAACGAGCAAGAGAGTTCCGTATCTATTTTCCAAAGTCGCAGAAAGTGCCATCATGAGTATCAGAAAATTCACAAAGATTAGGAAAGGATAGCTCACGTTGTCTAATACGAGTGCTATACCGTATGCAGCGGGCCACCTTCCAACTTCCAATATCTGCCCCGGCTCCATGAAGAAGAACAAGCAAACTAAATTGAACAGGGCAACGAATGGCAAGAAATACCTACCCAATCGTTCGTGCGGAATACTTGCAAATGCAAATGCCAAAGGAACTGCTATGAGCAATGCGATCATTCTACCACTTCCCTTATATCGCGTATCTCATCTGGGTCCAACGAGCCGTATTTTTCATTTATGTGCACTAACAAAATCGAGCCGAGTGCCAGAGTACCTACACCGATCACGATAGCAGTCAGTACGAGTGCTTGAGGTAATGGATCAACAAAATTCGCAACTGGCGTTATCGCAGAATATATCGGTGCCTCTCCCCATTCGACATATCCCAGTGCAACGATGAATATATTCACTGCAGTATCAATGATCGATAGAGAAATGAGTTGCTTGAACAAGTTCTTCTGAGATACGATACCATATATGCCAATTCCCAAGATTATGAACGATACATAATAGATGATGTTCGACATAACTCATCCCTCCCTCAGATCAGAAATAACGTTGGAGAGCTC
>DPXZ01000153.1 GCA_003526765.1 Fervidobacterium sp. | reverse complement strand
GTTTTACCACTGCCTACATCACCTTGCAATAACCTGTTCATTGGATTTGAACTCTTTAGATCTACGGATAGCTCTTCGTGCGCTCGCACCTGCGCATTTGTAAGTTTGAAGGGTAGTGAGTGTACAAATCTTTCAGCTAATTCGCCCGAAAATGTCTTTGGAATACCACCTATTTTCTCGGAAGTTTTCCTCGATAGCATCAGTGCGAGCTGTAACAAAAGCAATTCTTCGTAAGCTAATCTCTTCCTAGAAATCTTCTGATGGTAGATGCTCTTTGGAAAGTGCATTCCCATGTATGCCTTTCTTACATCTATCAATCCTCGCTCGAAGATTAATTCATCTGGGATGAGTTCTTTGAAATTACATATCGCGTCTATGTTTTCCTTTATGATCCGTCTCAGAACTTTTTGTGTTAGATTTTCTGTCAATGGGTAAACGGGCAGTATCTCTCTTTCTAACGAGTCACCAGCGGATATCTCTGCATTTTGGATCTCCATAGCACCAAACAAGCCCCTCTTTGGTGTGCCTGTAACGTACACTTCTTTACCGATTAGCTGTCTTATCTCCAGTTCCTTGAATTCTTGATTGAACCATTTCAAGAGTACTTGACTGATACCATCTTGAAGTAATGCACTGATGATAACCATGGTGCCTTTCTTTACCTTCTCAACGTTTCTGATCGTACCTCTTGTTGTTATTTTTTCATTCTCTGCTATGAACTGGAGCGGAACTATCTTTCTCCTGTCTTCATAATCTCTTGGGAAGTAAGTTATCAAATCTCCAATTGTCTCTATACCCAGTTTTCTCAATAATTTCTCTCTCGATGGCCCTACTCCCTTTGCGTACTTCACGGGTACATCGAGTGTCTTAGGCTGGGATGTACAATCTACATCACACGTGAGGTAATTTTGCTTGAACCTTTCAACCATTCCACGTACTTGTTGTAACCTTTTAAGAGCCCTATCGGACGGGAGTCTCTTTGCGGCGAGAATGTAATCTTTCAACTCTCCAAGCTTTGTGGAAATCTCGTTATTGCGCAAAAGAGGGTCTTCTATACGTTCAAAATTGTCTTCTATGTACTCTAACAATGCATTTAATCCAAGCTCACTTACTTCTTGAGATATCTGATAGCAATTATCCAAAAACTCCTCTATCAAGAGCATCTAAACACCTCACAATTGACGAACTCAGGTGTGCAATTTCCTACATTACGTGCTTGTAGTACATGTATAAAAAGGTCCAGATGCCACCATTTTGGAATCTGACCTTCTTATCAGCTCTTCCAAAGTATTGCTCGAACTTTTCAGAAGGGTGCAAAAGATAATAACATGCGTTGGGGAATTTCTCTTTTAGGATGGGGATCTGCTCTATGATGTCATCTTCCATCCGCTCGCCGTACGGAAGGTTCGATATCACGTAAGAACGTTTTGTATTTACGGGAAGGTCTTCAAAATCGATGCACGAAAAGTCGATCTGAGCACTTGCCCTCTTTGCATTTTCTTTTGCGACTCTTACGATATTGCAATCTCTATCGTAGCCATGTATCTTCTTATCACTAGCAAGTTCGATTATCGCTTGCCTTTGACGTGCTTGCCATAGTTGGTTGTATTCCTTCTTCAACTCTTGCCATCTGTCTTTCAAAATAGGCCACTTTTCGGAGGAAAAAGTCCTATTTGAATTTGGTAACTCCATTGTAGCAGCTTCTATCGGTATCGTGCCACTCCCACAGAAGGGATCGAACAGTTCTATATTCTCGTTCCATTTTGATAGTATTATAACAGATGCGGCAATCGTCTCGCGTAAAGGCGCTCTGCCACTCCTTGTTCTATATCCTCTCTTGTTTAAACCATCCTCACCGGTTGTATCCAAAAGCAGATAAACGATATCGTTCTTTATAATCAATATGAATCGATATTCTGAACCTGTTTCATCTGTTCCACCGATACTTTCGACAAGTGCTTTTTTCAAAACAGATGCTACAGCACCTGTAGCACTGAGTTTTGAATTTGTTATCTTCATCTTCTCTATCGTTACCTTTGCATGAGGTTCAAGAAAGTCTACGATATTTGAACTTTTTACATTATCGAACAGTTCATCAAACGTATCTGCTTGAAATTGTGAGATGAGTATACTTATCCTATCGGCTGATTTTATCTTCATATTTAAAAATGGTACATCCCCGAGCGTTCCCAAGAAAAATATCCTTCCTGAAGAAGAGTACGTAACTTTGAAATTGTACTTTCTGAGTTCAAAAGCAACGGCACCTTCCAATCCTGATGTGCAAAATGCAACGAACGTTACTTGATCATGTAAAGTCACAGCCATCTTATTTTTCCATTCTCCTCTTGTGGATTTCAGATTCCAAGAGCACGTACGTCGTGCCTTCGAATAGTATCCCATTTTCGTTTTCCGATGTAAAAACCATTCTATTTGTAGTCCCATTGTATATGATGTGTCCGAAGACATTCACCTTCGATATCTGTGCACCGACCCACATCTGTGCCTTTCTGTAAAAGAATTTTGCAGGATAGCTCGTCTTATCAAAACATATGAAAAGATCAGGAATCGCTTTGACATAATTCTCCGGTATACCTATCTCGTTTCCTATCATGACTCTGACGATCATATCATCGAATTTTATATCCACTTTCTTATTGGTAACGTGTTTCAATACCTTGTAGTTGAAGATACTCACTTTGTCACCGTCGTAGTATATCGTGTACGGTGCATCAAAGAGATAATTGTTTATATCTGTCAGTATGAATACATCCACATCATACTCATCCAAAGTGAGGGAGTTACCTGACAATATCGTCAATTTACGTCATCTCTCTTCTCAAAATCTCGTACAAGATAATTCCTGCACTCACTGAGACGTTTAGTGAGTCTATGGGCTGCTTCATGGGTATTGATACGAGTGCATCACACTTTTGTTTTACTAAGGGCCTAATTCCACTTCCCTCATTGCCAAATACAATGCCAATTGGCCTTTTCAAATCTACATTCCAGAACATTTCTCCGTTCATATCGGCACCGTATATCCATATGCCTTTTTCCTTAAGCCTATCTATGTACCTACCAAGATTGACTGTCATTACGATAGGTATTCTGAAGATTGTCCCGGCTGAAGCCTTTATTGCACCGGCAGTCACGTGTGCACTGTTATCTTTCGTAATGACAACCACGTCTGCACCGACTGCAACTGCGCTTCGCACTATAGCACCTAAATTCTGCGGGTCTTGAACTTGATCTAGTAAAACGATGAATGGATTGTCTGGAATGTCGTTTTCCTCGGCGTACTGGAATTCACCGATGTCTATCACAACGCCCTGATTTTTCTCCTCACCACATAGCTTACTCAATACGCTCTTCTGTGCAACAGAAAATGGAAGCT
>DPXZ01000122.1 GCA_003526765.1 Fervidobacterium sp. | reverse complement strand
GAAAATATATCGTTGTACTTGACACCCATGTACAAAGAAATGAGTCCACCCATTGACGAACCAGTGATCGCTGTGTTCTCTCTGTCAGGAAGTGTTCTAAAATTCGAATCTATGTAAGGTTTCAAAGTCTCTACTACGAATTGCGCGTACAAATCACCATCTCCGCCACCGTAGCTTTCATCAACCCAAGGTGAATATTCATTTAATCTATCTACCCCCTTGTTGTAAATACCAACTATAATAATTGGTCTGATAATCCCACCATTTATGAGTTCTTGAGCCGTCTCATCAGCGCCCCACTCTACGCCCGCAAACGAAGTCGTGGCATCGAAGACGTTCTGGCCATCGTGCATGTACATCACGCCATAACGTTCTCCACTACTTTCATAATCTGGTGGCAGATAGATGACCACATCTCTGTAATTTTCCAACTGTGGCGAATAAAAATCCTTGAGTAATTTGATGTTCCCCGTGTAAGTATTTCTCAAATTAACTTGACGCCTTTCCACAAAATCCCTCCAATGCATGATTTCTAATTGAACCGTCATATCTTTGTCTACATACAACGTTCTATTTGCAATCTCCTGACCGTTTTGTCCTTTTTCAACAGTTTCCCAAGACCCCCTAGTGAACTTGAATTCGATGTTTCCGCTGAGTTCAACAGTTATCGAATAATGATCATACTCCTTAGCAAGCACGTATTTTTCATCTTTTGGATTCCAGTTGTTGAAGTTTCCAGCTAGGTATATTGATTCATCGTCTGGTGTATAAACAGGAGCTTCGACGATAAAAGTAACACTGTAACCAAGCAATGTTGTAACTGTAAGTATGCATATCAAAACAAGGAATTTGGAGTTACGCATATCTCACCCCTACTTGTCAATCATTTACTCACTAATTATTATACCATTTTTGTCGATAATATATACGAAGAATAAAAAACATGATAAGTATGGTGATGAAAAATGAAGATCGATGATTACAAGGTAGAACTTTCATCTGAGAATCTTTCCATCAATTATTCCAAGGTATCTCAGCAAATTAGGAGATACAAAACGCCAGATACACTGGAAATTACTGTAACTGAGAAGAAACCCGAAATCGATGAAAAGACACTCCAAAAGATAAAGATACTCGTGGCAATGATCGAAAAGTTGACCGGCAGGAAGATAAAGCTCTATCTGCCAAGTTCAACATACGATATCGAAGTGAATCAAAAGAAGGGTCAAGAAGTTGTTGAATTCACAAACGAACAAGAAAGCTTAGATGTACAGCAATCAAATTTCACTGCGCAAGGTTACGTAAAGACAAAGGACGGAAGAGAAATCAACTTCTCTGCCAAGTTTGAACAGTTCAAATTGGAATATTCTTACAGTAAAACATCTGGAAAGACGACTGATCCATTAGTTTTGAAACTTGGTAACAATTCTTCCGAAAAGAAATTGGCTGAAATGGATTTGAATTTCGATGGTCAAAATGAAAAATTCTATATAGGTGGAGAAAACGGTTTTCTCGTGTACGATAAGAATAATAATGGCTACGTTGATGACGTCAAAGAACTTTTCGGTCCACAAACGAACGATGGATTTTCGGAACTGTCGCAATTCGACAGTGATAAAAACAACTGGATAGACGAAAACGATTTGGAATTCCTTAAATTGAAGATCTGGACAACAAACGAACAAGGGAAAGAGAAACTAGTCGGTCTATTAGACTTAAACGTTGGTGCAATATTCCTCGGTAATGTCTCAACACCTTTTGATTACGAAGATCACATGGTAAGATCTTCCGGAGTTTACCTTTCCGAAGATGGGACAGTTGGAACTATACGACAAATAGATATAAAGGTGTGAAAAACACCGCATAAACCCACCATTATGTGCACCAAATTTGGTGCACTTTTTTATTTTTGATTTCTCACATAATTTGATATAATAATAAATTGGTATATTGTTAAGTGCTATAATTGAGATTGCAGTTTTGAGAAAGATACTAAAAGTACGTTATAACTTAATCACAAATTGAAAGAATTAAAAGAAATCAGAGGGGTGTAAGCATATGTCAATATCACCAATTGAGCTGAGGCACAAGCTCCACATGAATCCAGAACTGGCATTCAATGAATTCTCCACCCAAGCCATACTTGAAGAGAACTTGGAGAATCTGGGACTGCACCCGGTGAAAATTGCCAAGACTGGCTTATTAGTCTACATTGAAAGAGAAAAGAATAAACCGTCTATACTCTACAGAGCAGACATGGATGCATTACCGATTACGGAAGACACTGGTTGTGAGTTCTCATCTCGGAACAACAACATGCATGCTTGTGGTCACGATATACATATGTCGGTGATGTATGGCGTTATAAAAAGGATAATTGAAGAAGATATACCAGGTAATTTTGTATTTGTTTTTCAACCAGCCGAAGAGACGATAGGTGGAGCTAAATATGTGATAGACGAAATGCGCGAGAAGTATAAAATAGCATGTGCAACTGCACTTCATGTCACAGATGAATATGCTTTAGGTGAGGTTGCGTCATCGAGCGGTACGCTATTTGCTTGTGCGATGGAGATAACAGCAAAATTTAGAGGAAGATCCGCACACATTGCTCAAAAACAGAACGGCATAGATGCAATGAAAAATGCAGTTGCTTTTCTAAACCATTTTTACAATACCCCATATGATAACGATTCCACAGGTTCAAGATTGTTAGTCGGATTTGGTAAAATGTTTGCAGGTAGCGTAAGAAACGCTGTAGCGGA
>DPXZ01000125.1 GCA_003526765.1 Fervidobacterium sp. | reverse complement strand
CACGCCAAGTTAACAGCATCTACCAAAGAATTTTGGTGCCATCCAATGATGCCATTGACACCATTGATTTTTCACAGTAAGTTGTCAACTACAAACCTTATAGCCACAATTAACAAAGGTAAGAAATTTGTAGGTATTTTAACACATATGAACATTCAAAGTCAAGAGGAATAATAAGAAAATTGAAGAAAATAATATTCAGTGGCTCGTAATCAAAGATTTTACAACTTATTGCTTGATTTACGGAATAGGAAACATTATCTCTAATCAAAATTTAACATACAATTTGTATGAATATCTTGAATAGAACGTTGTATAATTATTGTATATTTGACCTTATAAGGATATATCTTGACAACATCTGATAGTGAGGTGAGTGATCAATGAATATTTTACTGGGCGTTAGTTCTGGAATAGCTATATACAAGGCAGTCGATTTGGTAAGTAAGATGAGAAAGCAAGGATGGAACATACAAATTATCATGACAGAAAATGCAGCAAAACTAGTAAACCCAATAGTATTCTCAGCTGTTGGGGATTGCAAAGTGTACACCGACACATATGAAATAGAGGCAGGTTGGATCATCCATACAGAACTTTCAAAATGGGCAGATGTACTCTTAGTAGCACCTGCAACTGCGAACACGATAGCAAAGTTAGCCAATGGTATTGCTGATAATCTCCTCACCACGACGGCCTTAGCCTTTGCAAAAGACAAAAGAATCATAGTACCTACTATGAATACACGCATGTACGAAAACGAGTTGACGCTGGAAAATATCGAAAAGATGCGTCAGCACGGTTGGCATGTACTTGAACCAGAAAGTGGGCATCTTGCATGTGGAGACGTTGGCAAAGGTAGGTATCCAGAAAATGAAAAGATCATCGAATTTCTTAAGATTATCATGAGTGAGAAATTGTTGAAAAACAAGAAAGTTCTTGTGACAGCTGGACCAACTCAAGAGGAACTTGATCCGGTTAGGTACATTTCAAATCACTCTAGTGGTAAGATGGGATATGCGATTGCACAAGCAGCAAAGAGATTTGGAGCAGAAGTATGTCTTGTAACTGGCCCAACTTGCTTAACCTTTCCGTACTTCGTTGACGAAGTAGTTTTAGTGAGATCTGCCAAACAAATGTACGATACGGTTTTGGAGAAAAAAGAAGACTATGATATACTAATAATGTGCGCAGCTGTAGCAGATTATGCACCGAAGATGGTTTCAAAAGAGAAAATAAAAAAGACTAATGATAACTTAACAATCGAACTTGAAAAGACACCGGATATATTGTACAGTATAGGTATGTCGAAAAGAGAGCGCCAATTTGTTGTTGGATTTGCGGCAGAAACGGAAAATGTTGTAGAAAATGCGTTTGAGAAGTTGAGAAGGAAAAATGCCGATTTAATAGTTGCCAACGATGCACGATTAGCCATGGGAAGTGACACAAATAGCGTCTACTTAATTTTCAAAAATAAAGCCATGGTACAATTAGATGGCACAAAAGAAGAAATCGCAGAGGAGCTGTTGAAGAGAATATGCAAAGAACTAAGTTAACCATAATTCTTTTATTGACCATCTCTCTTTTTTCAATCGCCCAAATTGCACAAGCCGTGACTATTGAAAAAACATATGTTGGTATAAAGTATTCGTTCAGGAATTTTAGAACGAATGGTGAGGTTATATTCATAGACCCGTTTGGGAAAAAGATGGCGGTATATGAACTCGCAACAAAGCAGATATTGGCTTTCTACAACTACATCGGTAATTTCGTTGTAGAAGTGTACGATTTAAAAAACAGTTACATAACGGTAGATCGCACAGGACCGAATATTTCAAAGGTCTCTTTAGCCGGTGAGGCTCTAAAGACAGTGAAGTTTGATAGACGAATACAGGGTAGTGTTATGAGTAATGGAAACGTATACGTATTGTTGGAAGGCGGACAGTTTTATGTCTACGATACAGACTTAAAGCAAGTTTCTTCTGGGAAGTTTGTAGGCTCACCTGCGTACATATATGCTTGGAACGGGAAGGTGTTTGGCACATACATTTGGAACGATTCGTACGATGTAGAATTCATCGGTGAGGAACCGAAAGATTTGGGACTGACTACACCATCGTTATTGGTCGGTAATCTCTTAATTGATACAAGAGGTGGACAGGTGTATAACCTTGAGACAAAGAAGACTATCAAGCTCTCGTCGTACATCTCTTCTGCATATTTCGATGGCCAGAACTATCTTATAGCATCTATGTCCAATTCAAAAGTGTACACGTTGAATGGTGAGAACACTATCTCTTCTTTCCAAGTTCCCTACACACCAACCGCTATTGCAAAAGTTGGAGAAAACATAGTTGTTATTAGTGCACCATACAACAAAGTGATGATCACAACAGACGGTAAGAACATAGAGACGTATCCTACGGGTGAATATCCAATCGAAATCTTCAAACTAAACAATGGATTCGCGGTCTATTGCTCAGATAGTGGCGAGGTTTATTACTATTACTTTTGATTTACTTTTAATTAAGTTCAATCACACAATGCTGATATAGGGAGGTATACATAAATGAGAGCAGTTAGATGGGTAAACACGTTCTTTCCAAAGGTGAAAAAATCATCACCGATTTCAGAAGCACTTCACGAGATGAGAAAGTATTCAACCGATTATTGTGTAGTCATCGATGAGGACGGCAAGTTCGACGGACTTATCCATAAGTCAATCATCAAAGAGGTTGAAATGGAAGAAAAGGTTGAAGAATACACTGTTTTCCCCGATTTTTACATCGTTGAAGATTCAACGATAGAAGAAGCTGCTATGATGTTAATTGAGAACAAGGAGACTATTCTTCCTGTAGTAAATTCCAACGGTGAGGTAGTCGGAGTACTGAGTCTCCAAGAAGTACTTGAAGCGATGACAGAGATCGCTGCAATGGACGAACATGGTATAAGGATAAATCTTACATTGCAAGATAAGCCAGGTGAGTTGAGAAAGGTCATAGACGTACTCGCAAACAACAAGATAAACATTCTTTCCATCTTGACTTTAAAAGATGACGGCAGCAGGCTTGTTTCGATAAAAGTTGATAGTAAGGATGCAGAAAGCGTTGCAGGTATAATGGAAGTCTACGAGATTCCATATGAATCGATAGTAGAAGAAGAAGGGTTTTTTTGATCTCGAATAATGGAACTATTATTCAAATTTGAAGAGTTTGAAGGCCCACTTGATTTGTTGGTCTACTTAGTGCAAAAAAAGCAAATAGACATCCGCCAACTGCCAATTTCTCAACTGGCGGATGATTTTTTACGTTACGTCAATCAGATGGGCGAGCTCAATTTGAATGTTACTTCGGAGTTTATCTCTACAGCTGCCTATCTGATGGAGTTAAAGTCTAAGAGCTTACTACCTTCTATGAGCGAAAATGAAAAGAGGGAATACGAATACAAAAGAGAATTGCTCTTTAGAAGGATAGAAGAGTATGCCAAACTAAAAGAATTGACACAGGTCATATCAGAAAAAGGTGATGTGGACCAGTACCCAGTTAAAGTACCGTACGTGTTCCCGAAAATTGACGAAAAAAGACTCGTCCACGTAGTCAAGAGTGCACTCCAAGAGGTCGATGTAAAGCAAAAAGTGTACGTGATAAAGAGAGAAAATTACTCAATTGAAAAGACGATGGATGAGATAAAAGAAAGATATGAAAGTATCGAATTGTTCGAATTGCTCAGAGATAGTAACTCAAGGTACGAGATAATAGTTAAGTTTTTGGCTATCTTGGAATTACTGAGGTTGAAAGAATACGACTTAGATGAAGATCTTGTACTAAGAAAAGTGGTGAAGAGCGATGCAACCACGTGATGAACATGCTAAACGCATGGAACAAGATGAAAAAAGTGATGATAAGTTCCAGCACATGAATAAGACAGCTCTTGTAGAGGCAATAATATTTGCATCGAGGGGTGCAGATAGAGAAACGATTGCCAAACTGACCAATTTTGATCAAGAAGAAATTGCAACAATTGTAGAAGAATTGAAGAATTCATACAACAGAGACAACCACGGTATAGAATTGAAGGAAATAGAGGGATACTATCGATTTTACACAAAACCGCAGTATTCAGATGTTGTTTCAAAAGTTGCGAAACGTAGAAATCTTGGTAGCCTATCTCCGTCACAACTTGAAATTGCGATCTTCCTTGCTGTAAGAAGGCAGGCAACAAAACTCGAAATCGATAGCATGCGCGGTAAAGATTCGACCAATTTAATAAAGCAGCTTCTGATCTCCGGAGTCATAAAACGTAGGAAATCTGGGCGTAGCTTTGTTTACAGCCTTACAGACACATTCAAAGACGAAAGTATGATAGAAGAACTCATCAAACAAGCCGGTGGAGTATCTTTTGAAAGTGCGTGGAGAGACATGTTCGAAACCGGTAAATACTCTGAAGTGACCGAATCAGAGGAAGAAGGACTGAAGGTAGTACAAGACGAAAATCTCAAAAATCTCGATATTTTGGAAGATAATGGAGAAGATGAACCAATCTAATTGAATGAAAAGTCTTAGAATATTTTGGTGGTAGATAAATACTACAGGTAAATAAAAAGAGGTGCAGTACATTGACAGTAAATGAGGCGAAATATTTATCTGAGAAGATTATGTCATGTGGCGAGATACCTTTACTCATCGGGCATTTCGGAGTTGGAAAGACCGATATTGCACGTGACATAGCTAAAGAAACGGGTAGGAAACTCACCATCTTGGTCCTCTCACAGATGGAGCCAGGCGATTTGATAGGACTTCCTGCGAGAGATGAAAATAAGACCAAATTCCTTCCACCGGATTGGTGGCCAGAAGATGGGAACGTTATAATCTTACTTGATGAGATCAATCGCGCACATAGAAGCATCAGAAATGCAATAATGCAACTGCTTGTTGACAAGAGAATACACAATCACATACTTCCTGAAGGTACATGGATCATGGCATCGATGAATCCACCGGACGAGAACTATGACCAAGTTGAACTTATAACTGATCCAGCGTTCCTTTCAAGATTTTTCATATTTGAAGTAAATCCAGAACCAAATGAATGGATTAAATGGGCAAGAGAAAACAATCTTTTTGTAGACATAATCGATTTCATTGAGAAATACCCGGAGTTTCTCTCAGTACATGGTGGAGTATCTCTAAAAGCATCGATAAAACCAAGCCCACGTAGTTGGTACAAATTAGGTAAAGTACTATCAACGCTAAGTGATGAAGAGAGAGAAGAATACGCATACACACTTTCAAGTGGTATAGTTGGCCCGGAGGCAGCCAAAGTCTTCATCGACAAAATGGTCTCAACACAAGTATACAGTCCAACCGACATACTCATCAACGGCAACATACCAGAGAATTTGGATATCCACCAAGCGAATGGAATTCTTGTGAGAATAGTTGATTACTTCTCTACAATTGACGACTCACAAATCTTTGAAATAAAGAACAACATTGACCAAGTTGCAGACAACCTCATCAAACTATCAAACGTCGTTCCAAAAGACTCATTTGAGGCACTCATGAGAATGCTTGTAAACTTAGCAGACGTTCCCGGTTTAAGGGGAGAAACTTGCGACGAATTGATGAGAAAGCTGATAGAAAAGTCAACTGGTAAAAGGTAAATAACAACATATAATGTTAACCATAAATTAAACACAAAAAGAATCTTTATGGTATGATATAAGCGCATATTTCTTTTCAGGAAGGAGAGATTAAAATGTTTGAAAACGAACACGATCACGAGCACCACCATCACCATGAACACGATCATGAACACAACCACGAAGAAGAACACATTGATGCTTTCACACTCGTCGATGAAGAAGGAAACGAACACAATTTTGTATTACTCGGCGAGGTAGAAAACAAGGGTAAGACATACTGGGTATGTGAAGAGATCTTTGTGGAAAACGAAGAGATATCCGAGTTTGGAGACACGTTCCTGTTCTCAAAGTCTGAAGATCAAGAAGGTAATGTTTTCCTCGATTCCATAGAGGCCGAAGACGAATTCAACGAAGTCGTCAAAGTTTGGGAAGATATGGTTGGAGACGAAGACTTCTTTGTTGATACGGACGATGAAGATGAAGAGGACGAAGAAGACAAAGACGAAGAGTAAGAACTCGAATAATTTAACATTTTGAAAGGTGATCAACGAACAAAGTCAAAGAATAATACTTGACAGTTAAGGGTATAATGTGTAGAATAATTTCTGACTTAGTTTGTTTAACCTGAAGGTGCAGGCGTAGCTTCAAGCGGTCGAGCGCCTCCTTGGTAAGGAGGAGGGTGTGGGTTCGAGTCCCACCGCCTGCTCCAGAAAGTGAGGGTACTTATGTACCCTCCTTTATTTTTCTATCTTGAAATTATCAACATCGGGCATTTTGCAATATTGTACAATGCGAGAGTAAGAATCAGGGGGGATACACACTGATCGAGAAAATCATTCTCTTCATCCCTTCCATTTTTCTTGGTATTTTGATGGGAGGAAACGATGCCGGTAATGTACTCGGCCCTACTGTTTCAACAGGTATATTCAAAGCGAGAAGAACGCTACTGATCTTCTCAATAGTTGTCATTTTAGGCGCGCTTCTTGGTGGCAGCACAGGTGTTAAAGCTGCGTCTACATTGATAGAAGTTGAGACTGCTGGAAACATAATCATAAACATATCCGCTGCATTAGTGAGTGTTATCTTCCTTAGCAGAGGATTACCAATAGCAATGACACAAGCTATCATTGGTGCAAACATAGGCGTAGGATTACTTGTGAATGGAATTAACGCAAAGTTGCTCTTTCTCATCGTCATAGGATGGTTCTTAACACCTATCATCTCCTTTGCACTCGGATTCATATTCCTTAAGTTTTTTGCACTAATCTTCAGAGGTATTAGGAACTTGCAATTGAGAAACGTAGTCCTACATACATTACTTTGGATATTCACGCTTTACGGTGCCTTCTCATTGGGTGCAAACAATGCCGGAAAGATATCCGGAACTTTGTACGCAAGTGGTTACAACATGATTCTATTGTTGCTCCTGAGTGGCTTATCATTAGCTCTTGGAATTCTTATGTTGGGTAAGAAGACAATATATACAGTTGGAAGAGAATTGATACCACTAGACGATTTTTCTTCCATGGTTAGTGTCCTTTCATCAGCTTTCTCAATTTGGCTCTTTTCATTGGTGGGGCTACCTGTCTCTGCCTCGCATGCTTCTATAGGTAGTATGGTGGGAGTCGGATATTCGAGAGGTGTACGCATACAGAATAAGAAGATTTTTAGAAAGATATTGTTTTCATGGATTCAAGCACCGTTGTACGGTGGATTATTTTCTGCATTACTATTTTCAATTTACAAACTTTTGTGGTAAAATATCTTTGTAAAAAAAACAATTTATGGAGGTGCACGAGGTGGATTTAAAAGATCATATAAGAGATGTATTAGACTTTCCCCAAAAGGGGGTCATATTTCGTGACATTACCCCATTGGTTAAGAATCCAGAAGCCTTTAAGTTTGCTATTGATGTTATGGCCGAAGAGCTGAAGAAATTCGACTTTGATGTGATCGTCTGTCCCGAGGCAAGGGGTTTTATACTTGGTGCTCCCTTAGCTTACAATCTCAACAAAGGATTCGTACCGGTGAGAAAACCGGGTAAATTGCCTTACAAGACCGTGAGTGATTATTACGAACTTGAATATGGTAGAGCAGAATTGCATATCCACGAAGACGCAATTGAACCTGGCGAGAAAGTTGTGATAGTTGACGATGTACTTGCAACCGGTGGTACCGCACTTGCAATTAAGAAACTTGTAGAAAAAGTCGGTGGTATAGTCGTTGCATCAGCGTTTTTAATAGAGTTGACATATCTCAATCCACGTAATACATTTAAGGGTGTACCGATAATTGCTCCAGTAAAATACTAAAGATCTAAATGGATTAAACAGAAATCAATAGAAATCAATCGCAACAGCGAAACTGAGTGCTCTAGTTAAAGATCATCTTTATTGAGTGCTCAAGGAAAAGTGAGGTGTTTTGTGTGTTAAAATTGGACCTAACCTACACACTTGCAGAAAACGTTGCCGGTGGTCTAAGTTCTGAGGAAATAGAATCATACTCTCAAAATATCGCAGACTTTTTGAAAAGGTTCGATGAAAACAAGCCAGGGTTCGTCAACACAGTTTTGACACGCAGATGGATCGACTCTGTCAACGAGATGAGCGATTTCATATTCACATTTGACAATCTCGTTGTATTGGGAATAGGTGGTTCAGCACTTGGGAACATTGCTGTCCAAAATGCGTTGAGACCGTTGAATTGGAACTCGCTGAATGCTGAAGGAAGAAACGGTTACTTGAGGATTTTCGTTGTCGATAACATAGATCCAGATTATTTATCATCGGTACTTGACAGCATAGAACCTAAGAACACGCTCTTCAATATCATAAGTAAATCAGGTACGACTGCCGAACCGATGGCAAATTACCTCATCGTTCGAGGTATACTCGATGCCTACGGATTAGATCCGAAGGAACACATAATCTTCACAACAGATCCAGAAAAAGGTGTGCTCAGAAGAATCGGTAGAAGTGAAGGTATCAGAATGTTGGACATCCCACCAGATGTGGGTGGAAGATTCAGTGTACTAACACCAGTTGGTCTACTATCTGCAAAAGCAGCAGGAATCGATATAGAAGAACTTATCATAGGTGCACGAGATGCATACGACAAAACTATCAAGTCTGCCTTATGGGAAAATCCGGCAGCACTCTTGGGCGTCATCCATTATTTACATTACAAAAAGGGCAGAAACATCTCTGTCATGATGGCCTACTCGAATAAATTATACTACCTTGCCGACTGGTACAGACAACTTTGGGCAGAAAGTCTTGGCAAGATGTACGATAACGATGGGAACAGAGTAAATATCGGTCAAACGCCAATAAAGGCATTGGGTGCCGTTGATCAACACTCCCAAGTTCAACTTTACAACGAAGGACCAGACGACAAGATAATAACATTCTTGAGAACCGAAAAGTTCGATAGAGAAATGATAATTCCAAAAATTCATGAAAATGAACCAGAACTCTCTTACCTTGGTGGTAAGAAACTTTCAACACTCTTAAACAGCGAACAAGTCGGCACCCAACTGGCAATTGCAAAACATGGTAGACCTTCATTGACACTAACCTTTCCACAGATCGATGAGTACCATATAGGTCAATTCTTCATGTACTACGAATTAGCTACAGCTATAGCAGGGGAACTATTCAACATAAATCCATACGATCAACCTGGTGTTGAACTTGGTAAGAAGATCACATATGCGCTCATGGGAAGAAATGGCTTTGAAGAATTTGGATTATCGGAAAATGGTGAGAAGAAGGTTGAGATAAAGTGATGAAACAATACTTAGAGACCCTTAGAGGTATATTCGATCCAGTAGCACTCTTCATAAGAGACGAAGAATTTATCATAGTTGTCAAAGACGAAATGGACATAAACGAAAAGGTGAATCAGCTGAACGAGAGCATCGATGACGACATGAGCCTGATCATTCTAAGTAAAGAAGAATTTGAAAAGATGAATAAAGACGAACTGGGTGAAAGGTTACTGTGATCATTTGCGTTACGGGAAAGATAGGTACTGGTAAAAGTACAGTCTCCAAGTTTTTTGAACAAAAGGGGTTCCATTACATAAACATGGATGAACTTGGTCACGATGCATTTCAAAAGAATATAGAAAAAATACGAAAGGCATTTGGTGAGACGGATAGGAAGAAGATTTCCCAGATAGTCTTTAATTCACCGGAAAAGCTCAAACTACTTGAAAGCATTACCCATCCAACAATGATGGAAATGTTGAGTCGAATGCTTGAAAAATTGACTAACGAAGATGTAGTAATAGAAGCAGCGATCAAAAGGCGTTTAGGCATAAGGCAGTGTGATGTAACGATAACAGTTGCCTCGAGTACAGAGACGATCAAGAAGAGATTGAAAGAAAGATACTCTCCTGAAAGAATAGATGAAATCTTAGAGCAGCAAAAAGACATCGTAGAAGAAGGAATAGTGATACAAAACGATGGAAACATAGAACAGCTGTACGCAAGACTTGAAGAAATTTTCCAACAACTACACGATAACTAAAGATAACTAAAGATAAAACCTCCCCAATCGTAAGGGAGGTTTTTATTTACCGTTCTTCAGCCTTTATTTGACAAGTCATTGTTCAAAACCATATGAGATATACTTCCTACAACAATCCCTATGAGCAAATCTGATAGTCCAAACAACACACTTCCCTGTGCAGTAACAAGCAAAATCATCTGAAAAGTTGGCAGATCATGGAAAAGTACATACACCACAAATTGCAATAGTGCAAATGAAAAAAACGGAGATATCAAAGCTGTAATCAAAATATCTTTCAACTTCAAAAACTTTCCTGCGATAATAAAAAGCAGGACCAGTAAAAATTCAGGTGCAAAACCGATCGCGAAATTTGTGAAAATTCTATAGATGCTTATGTAAGAATCTACAATTACCGATGTAATTAGGAAAAATACTGTCAATTTATCTCCCTCCCACATATGTATTTTACCACAACTCTCTATGCAAATAAAAACCGTTGAATTTACAACGTGAGACTATAAGACAAATATGATAGAATATTATTGTACAAAGCTCAAAGAAGGCGATAGTTTGGAAATTGAGAGTGAGGTAAAGAGAATAACCGAATTTCTATCGGTGATAATCAAGACATACAAATTCGCAGGTGCACTTATAGGTATCAGCGGTGGTATCGACTCTGCAGTGGTACTTGCATTACTTGAAAGAGCGATAGGGTCAACTAGAATAAAG
Organism: Fervidobacterium sp.; assembly: GCA_003526765.1. Lineage (GTDB taxonomy): Bacteria > Thermotogota > Thermotogae > Thermotogales > Fervidobacteriaceae > Fervidobacterium. Next base: position 12,899 of record DPXZ01000125.1, on the reverse strand, counting down.
GCAATAAACCTACCGGAGAGAGATAGCTCCAAAGAAAGTATAAAAGATGCGCTGCTTGTATGTGAGCATTTCGGAATCAATTGTGAGGTACAATCTATTACCGGTGCATTGAGAAAATTAGGAGTTTATTCGCTCTTTCCGCCGGCACTATTCATCCCAGAGAGTATTAAAGTAGCGTATTCCAGAAATAGGTGGAACAGATATAGAGAGCCCTACCTGAACGATCTGAAAAACGAAGGGGACGAGCTCTTCCTCAAAGGAGTAGCATACTACAGAGCAAAACATCGAATCAGGATGACTAAGATGTACCTGGAAGCCGAAAAGTGCGGATATTGTGTTGTTGGAACCACAAACAAAACGGAAGAGATGATGGGCCTTTACGTGAAATGGGGAGACGATTCAGTCGATATAGAACCCATCAAACACCTGTACAAAACACAAGTGTATGAACTGGCAAAATATCTTGGCATACCACAAAGGATTATAGAAAAACCGCCCATGCCAGATCTTATACCTGGTTTGACAGATGAAGAGGCATTTGGGTTGACATATCCAGAGATAGACAAAATCTTGATCGATTTTGAAAATGGCATTGAAAGAAATGACGAAAGTGCTCAAAAAGTGAGAAAGATTATAGAGCTCACAAAGTGGCGAAGGCTAAAATCTGTCGGAATTGATGACTTTTCTGAACTTTAGAAGGGTAATACATGAAGGAATATGAAAAATTTTTGTGCGATGGCACAGTTATTAAACTAGGCAAACGGCTCAGAACATACGGATACGATGTCGAAATCACTTACAAGACAGATCCATACAACGTATCCGAAATACTCAAATCAACGAGCAGAGTACTTATAACCAAATCACTGAAGTTGCATAAGCGGCTTGGTGGGATATACTTGATCTCAGACAAGCTTACAGACCTACTCAACGAAATCTCAACCAAAATTGGTAAACCAGGTCCAGCAAGATGTGCACATTGTAATGCCATACTTATTGAATGTGATAAAAGCACTATAAGAGGCAAAGTACCAATATATGTATTCCAAACTCACGAGAAATTCAAATACTGTCCCAATTGTGGTAAAGTATACTGGAAAGGAACGCATGTATCACAGGAATAATGAGCGAGGGGTGGTCCAAGTGAATAGTAAACAATTGTGTAACACGATCATAGAGATATTCGAAAGCAACAAATTTCCTGCACAAAGTGAGGAAGTGATAAAGGAAGTAACATCATTCATAGGTGTTAATAGAGTATCCATAGCAATATTCGAACAAGGCAGAGATGCGTACAGAGTACTATTGGGAAATTATCTGCCAGTGTATAGGAAATTACCTGCCAAAATGCTTGACGGTCACGATCAACTATCGCAAATATCATTGGAAGGAATCGAAGGCATCGATATCGACAAAGATGGAAACATAGCATATGTTACGAAATTGCATTACATTGCAAATGATGAAAATCAAATTACCGGTGCCATACTCACAGATTCACTCCCAAAAAACATCGACAACTTCAGTGAGCTTGCAGACATATTAGGTTACATACTATGGCTTGTACCATCGTATGAAAGATCCAAGATGTACCTTGAGAAGTACAGAACATTGTGGATGTTGACAACTATATTCGAAAACAGTAAGAATTTCAAAGAACTACTCGATTCATTCATAACGATTCTTTCCGACATCATAGAAGCAGAAATCATTGCAGTCGTAAATTTATCCAACGAAGAAATCGATGTTTTAAAATACACAACCAACGATAGGAAATTTGAAAAAATGATGGTAAAAACATCGAATATTTCAGAAGAAGCCTTAAGATACTTCCGGGGCACAGAAAAAGTAGTATATAAACCGAAGGGGCTAGAAGAGATACTCGGCTCAAAAATCATGTCCGCAATGGTCATTCCAAGTGAAGTAGGCTGGTTCGTCTTTGCGAACAAGAAAGAAAGTAACATCTACACCCAAACAAAATTCTTCGATTCCATGGACCTTGATATCGCAAGAGATTCCATAAACAGGTTCCTCTTAGCAAAGGGAAGAATAGAGTTCGATGTGAAATTAGGCGAGGAAATAGAGAAACTAAAACGCCTTCAATCGAGTTACGAATCTCTCATTGAAGACCAAAAAGAGCAAATTAAGAAGATGAATGCAGTTCATTATATAAGCCAAACTATACGCACAATGTACAGTGTGAAAAATGTGTACAAGGCACTTCTACTTGGTTTAACATCTGGTAGACTTTTGGGCTACAACAGGGCGATGTTGCTGGTGTACGATGACAAGAAAGATGTATTGGTAGGTCGAGCCTGGCTTGGCCCTGAGAGTGACAATGTTGAAGATGACTGGAAAAGAGCTAACCAGAGAGCCATGAGGTATTCTGATGTTGTTCAGTATTTAAGAGAAGAATCGATGACGATGGAATTGAACAACAAACTCAGCCAGATTGTGGAAAACAAGATCTTTCCATACAAATCTCATCCCATATTGGAAAGATGCGTTCTAAGAAGGAAGATCTTCGTTGGAAACGAAAGAGTGCTCAACACAATGGGAATGGAGATCATGGATCTTGTCAACTTACTGGGTACCAAAAATTTCGCAGTCATTCCACTAGTTGGCAGAGAAGGTGTCTTTGGTGTTGTCATAATAGACAATTATTATACAGGTAAGCCTATAAAGGAAAGTGATGTAGAAATCTTTAAGATTCTATCAGATAGTGCGGGCCTTGCAATTGAAACTGCACTGAATTACGAAGAACTTAGAAACAAGACGATGTCACTTGAGCGGCAGAGAAGCCTAACCGAGTATCTCAGAGAATTTTCAGATTCCATACTGCAAAATATGTCTTCTGCGATAATTGTCTTAGACAAAGAAGGAAAAGTAACAGAATGGAACAAAAAGGCAGAAGTTTACTTTGAAAGGCCAAAAGAACAGATGCTTGGCGTAGAGCTAAGGGCACTCAGTTCGGAGTTTGAAGATATTGAAGAAATGTCATTTCAAAGTATGAAAGTCAAAGAAGAGATCACACTTAGTAACTACTTGATCCAAGTAATGGGTAGAGATAGATACTATGATATAAAGATAACACCATTCTGGGATAGCGAGAAGATAATTCTTAGAGGTGTTATAATTACATTAGACGACGTTACAGACAGAGTCAATTTGGAAAAGGAGAGAAAGAAGCAAGAGAAATTAGCGGCACTTGGTGAGATGGCGGCCAGAGTTGCACACGAATTAAGAAATCCAATCTCTGTACTTGGAGGATTTACAAAGCGATTAGAGAAGAATATAGATGTACCGGAAGCAAGAGCTAGGTACATAAAGATAATCTCCGATGAGATAATCAGGCTGGAGCAAATTGTAAACGAAATACTAGATTTCAGTAGAGAACCTCGTTCGCTCGAGTTCACCATTTTCAACATAAACAAGCTGATAAATGATGTCTACATACTCATGGAAGAAAAAATAAAGGATAAGAACATACTCTTTTCATTTGAAAAAGACGCAGAAGAAATACCGGTTTCTGCTGAGTATTCGAGAATAAAACAGGTGATAATAAACCTACTACAAAACGCAATCGAAGCCACACCAAATAATGGAAAAATACTCGTCGAGTCAAGGATAGGGTTAGACAAGGTAGTTGTTTCTTTTTGGAATGAAGGAACACCCATCGATAAAGAAACGATGGATAAATTATTTGTACCATTTTTTACCACAAAAGTAAGTGGTACTGGTCTTGGACTTGCTATATGCAAGAAAATAATAGAAGATGAACATAAAGGTAAGATATACCATGAACCAACTGAAGATGGCAACAGATTTGTCATAGAATTGTCGAAGGTCGCAGACAGTTCAAATTCATAAGCTAAATCGATGGATAAATGGATAAGATGAATAATAAAAGAGATAGGAGGAATTACAAATGATGGAAATGATGTTGAAGGCAAAAATTCACATGGCAAAGGTGACTGAGAAAGAAATAAATTACGAGGGTAGTATTGGAATAGATGAAGAACTGTTGGAAGTTACAGGCATAAAAGTCAACGAAATGGTTATAGTCTCAGATGTGAACAATGGCAATAGACTAGTCACATACGTGATTCCAGAACCAAGAGGAAGTAAGAAGATATCACTAAATGGTGCAGCTGCAAGACTCGTTGAAAAGGGTGATCGAATAATAATAATGGCCTTTTCTGCATATCAAGCTGACGAATACAAAGGCCCCAAGATAGTCATATTGAACGATGACAATAGTATTAAAGAAATGAAATAATCGTTCTATCGTTTTTAAATACACTTTAGGGTGGGGTGGCTGAATGGATATATCCGTAACAACATCTCCAGATAGAATGGAAGCGTACATAAGGATTACAAACAGGCTTCCAGAAGAAAGTGTCGACCTTGATAAGGTAATGGAAGTAGTGAGAAATGCAAAAATAGTGCACGGCATAGACTACGATGCACTTAAATTTTTCTGCAATGAGCCTATTGACAATACACCTGTTCTGTTTGCTCATGGCGACCTGCCAAAGAATGGTGAAGATGGACACATCGTATTCGAAATTGCTGAAAACGTTGCTTCGAAAACCACGGCTGGCAATCGTGTTGATTTTCGAGAATTTCCAGTTCAAAAGAGGATAATAGTTAAGAATGGCCAAAAATTGGCATCTATATTGCCCCCAACTGATGGAACGCCCGGCAGAAACGTGTATGGTGAGCCTGTATCCGCAAAAAAAGGTAACGAAGCGAAGGTTACACTTGGGAAGAATGTTGCGCTAAGTGAAGATGGCAGTTCAATAATCTCTATGACAGAAGGTATCCTAAAAGTCGACTTGGAAAAGGGTACGATCGAGGTCAGTGAATACTTGGAAATCGAAGGCGATGTTGATTATAATACAGGAAACATAGAATTTCCTGGCATTGTGATTGTCAAAGGTGACGTAAAACCGGGATTTGTTGTACGTGCAAAAGGTGATATAGAAATAAATGGAATAGTGGAAGCTGCAACAGTTATATCGCTCGAAGGTAATGTGAAAATTAGTGGTGTTAAAGGTAAAGACAAAGGATTGATAAAGGCAAAGAAAAACGTTCATGTCAAGTATGCTGAGGCAGTTACAATTGAAGCGGAAAACCTTTATTTCGAGGCCAACTTACTCAACTGTACTGTGAGGGTTACAAACTCCATTATTGGAATTGCAGGGCACAGCGCGTTGATGGGCGGAGAATGTGTAGCAGCAATAAAGATCGAAGCAGATGAAATCGGATCGAATTTTGGTATCAATACATATCTTGAAGTCGGTATAAATCCTTACATACGAGAAGAGATAAAATTATTAAGAGCACAGATAGAAATCGACAAGACAAGCATTCAAAAACTCATATCCATAGTTAAACAGTATAAAGCACTTAAAGAAAAGGGCGTAGAAATACCACCTGAACGTGAAGAACAATTCTCTAGAACAACCAAGACACTTATCAATTTGAGAAACCAGCTCGAGACAAATTTAGCAAGGCTTACTGAATTAGAGGAAAAGGTACAAAAAATGCGTTTTGATTCTCAAATCATTGCCCGCAAAATGCTCTATCAGGGCGTTGAGGCTGTCATATACAATTCCAGATACTATGCTGAAACAGCTCTGCCAAAAGTAGTATTGAAATACGATGGAGAAAAGATCATTGCCGGTGGATACGGTGGATGATTACAGACATGTAAGGAGGCGTTTGATAATGACGGAAATCAAAGTCCAACCAAAATTCAGGCCACTCGTTTGGGGAAATTGGAAGATAAATGAACTATTCAATGTTCAATCGGAGTTACCCATCGGCGAGGTATGGCTCCTCTCTGGACACCAATTATACGAAACGACCATGGAAAATGGAAAGACCATCAACGAATATGGCACATCTATATACGATGGCAAATATCCAAAATTTCCACTACTCATAAAGCTCGTATCAACGAACCAATGGCTCAGTGTCCAGGTGCATCCAGACGATGCATTTGCACGACAAATCGAACACGAACCTTGGGGAAAGAGCGAGGCTTGGTACTTTTTGGAAGATGGCGAGTTTGCCATATGTGAAGATGTAGAAACCATGAAAGAGCTCATCGCACAAGATAGATTGTCACAGTTAAAGGACATATTGACATTTGTCAAAGTCAAAAAAGGTACGTTCGTATATATACCTGCAGGTACAGTCCATGCATTAGGACCAAACAGCACTGTTATCGAAGTGCAACAGACATCCGATCTCACGTACAGAATATACGATTGGGGCAGACCGCGTGAGGTACACCTGAACAAGGCATTGCAAGTTTCAAGACAGGTAAGAATATCCGACATCGTGTTCGAGCACATCAATTGCTTAAAGACACCGTATTTCACCATGCAAATTCTGGATAAATCAAATAGAGACGATACCATCTCCAATTTGAAGGAATCAAAATTACACATTTCGATACCGACTGAATTATCAGCTAATTTCTCCGCATCAGTCATCGAGGCAGAAGAAGGTGAGAGCACACAGGAACTCTCTCGATTTTTGAAAGAAGATTTTCCGAGCATACTCGTGTACAATTTCATTTGATCATCAAAATAATCATCAAAAGGTGGACGTATGAAAAGTGAAGAAATCGGACGCATTGTACATTCACTTTCACTGTGTGTATGTTTTGAAAATGTCAATACACAACTCATAATCGAACTTGTCAAACTGGGACATACTGAGCATTATGGGGCGAAAGAAATAGTAAGAACCCGTGGAGAAGAGTGCGATGAAGCACTCTTCTTGGTTGATGGCGAGGCATTTGGCCTATTCACAAACCCAGATGGCCGGGTTCTCCAGATAGATCACATGTTTGCACCAAAACTCTTGGCATCTGCTACGATGTTTTCCAGCACTTCTAAGTATCCCGTGGACGTTGAGACCGCAAGAGGATCGCTATTTCTGTCGATACCAAAAGAACAATTCATCAAATTTCTTATGAAAGACGAAACTTTGCTCAAAAACTTCCTGCGATACATCAGCGACTCGTTCGAGTTCGTCACTGACAGATTCTACGAGATCACCATGAAAAACTTAGTACAGAAAGTTTGCGCATACTTGTGTCAACTCATGGATCAAGTAAACGACGTAGTCGTCACAATGAACATGACAAAAGAAGAACTTGCAAGGGAATTCGGTGCAACACGTCCCGCACTATCAAGAGTTTTTACAGAGCTTGAAAAACTTGGTGTAATCGAAACGGAAGGAAAAAGAGTCAAGATCATTGACGAACGATACATCAGAGATTATGCATACATGTACTAATACATTGCGATACTCTCTTTAAGAACCGTTACAATTTTCTCAAACGCTCCCTCGTACATACCTTCCATAACTTAACATCAAGAACTTAACATCGAAAATTCCAAGACATCAAGAAGGCAACAACTGTGTCTGCTGACCTTCCTCATCCAATTCCATCTAACTCTCCAACTCTGCTACGATTTGGCTTTCCGAATGTGAAAAAGCACATATCCGGACTGACAAAAAATGGTATGACAAGTAAAACCGTGATATGTTTTGCAAATAATAGAAATCTAACTGCTGATTTACTATAATGGATTTTAGAACGTTTTTCAACGCTTTTTTGGATTTTGGAAATCTATTGTTTTATCGTACAATCCAGTTAGTTGATTGATGCAAGCAACTAACATGGTAACTAGACAATTGACTTAATCAATAGCTTAGGAGTGATGGTATGATAACTGAATCTGTAAAAGAAATCATGTACTTTACTTGGAAAAACAGGATTGTTACAGCCAAAGATATATCAGAAAACCTAAAACTTGAAAAGTCAACTGTTTCAAGAGCTATAAACAGGCTCAAATCCGTGAATCTCATCCTACCAACGAATGAACTCTCGCCTTCTTCGTTAGGCGGACGCAAGACTATTGTGTACGGATTCAATAAGGAAAAGGGATACGTACTTGGATTGTCGGTTGAACAAGACGGTATCGAATATGTGAAGACCAACCTCTTTGGTGAGGTTGTGGAAAAGAGAAGAATTTCCAGGAAGATTAGTCTACAGAATATATGCAAAGAAATCTCGGAAATTGTAAATCTTCAGAGGGATGTAATTGCTGTTGGAATCTCTGTACCGGGAATTGTGAAAGACAACAAGATTATCTATTCTGAGGCGTTAGATTTGCACGACTTCGATGTTGTTGGGGACCTAAGTACTGATATTCCGGTGTTTGTTGAGAAGGATGCGATTTGTGGTGGACTAAGATACTCCTTTGAAAAGTCAAAGGTCTTGTACTTTCAGCTTTCTGTACCTTACTTTGTCAATGAGCCGGTAGGATTCGGTGCTGGGCTAATAATCAACGGAAAACCGTACTACGGTTCGAGTAATTTAGCTGGCGAGTCAAAATTAGACAAGAGCTTATGTCAAAAGAGGATTCCATTTGATGATCTCAAAGAAGAAGACATGGATCCGGTTGTATTCGAGAAGTTCTTAGACGAGGTTTCAAAAAGAATCGGGATCATAGCCAGTATCTTCGATCCAGAAATCTTAGCAATCGGGGGAAATATTACATCTCTCCCATGCATTTCAAAGCTTGTCGATCATGTGAAGCAGCACATTTATTTAATTGAAAAGAGAAATATAGAAATACTTTTGGAAAACGGTTTTGAGTTCGTTAATGCAAAGGGTGCAGCGATCAACTCTCTCATCAAAGTTTTCACTGATGAAAACTTGGTAAACTACTTCTATAAGAAGGTGGCGCAGAATGGATAACACATTTGGTAATCTTTTCTTTGTTGGATTTCAGAAGAACATAAATACGTCGCTACTGGAAAAGATAAATCCAGCTGGCATTATCCTGTATCCGGAGAATATGAAGGATGTGTCTTCTCTCCAGTTGAGTATGGAACGGATATATTCACTTTTCGATAAAGGATACAAGTTTTTTATCTCATCAGACCATGAGGGTGGCCAACTGGAAACTGTGCCTAACGTTTTCCCATCTCCTGGAAACTTAGCGTTCGGAATGGAAGGTGGAGCTCGTCTCTATGGGAATTATTTGGGAAATCTCTTGTCACTCCACGGGTTCAATACACTCTTTGCTCCCGTTGTTGATGTAAAGTACTCATTTTCTAGTCATGTCACAGGTTTCAGGGCTTTCTCATCAGACCATGAGATTGTTGAAAAAGCATCGCGAGACTTTATCGAAGGGCTCTCAGAATATGGTATAGCTGCAACTCTTAAGCACTTTCCTGGTCATGGAAGAGCCGTTTCAGATTCTCATTTTGTACTTCCGATCGTAGAGGACTTTGATGAGAATGATAGAGATGTACTTGTATTTCGAAAATTGGCCAACTGTGCCGATTTCATAATGACAGCACATGTAGTGTATCCAGACGTCGATGATGTGATAGCAACGCTCTCAAAGAGATGGTTACACGAAGTCCTTCGAGAAGATTTTGGATTTGATGGACTCATCCTATCTGATGCTTTTGAAATGGGGGCTTTGAAGAAGTATTATTCACCACGTGAGGCGATCAGGAAATTCTTTGAAGCAGATGGCGATATCATACTCATAAGTGATGTGGAAAATAACTTAGAAATCATCGAGACATTCTATTCAATGGTTGAAACTGGTGAATTGGACAGAGATTTGTTAAATGAAAAATCAAAAAAAGTGGAGAGAATCAAGAACAAATACGTGAAAAACACATACCCTGCAAGATTCTTATCTGATACCTCCAAGAAAGTAATCAAGGCAAACATTTCATCACCAGTTTTGGAACCGAGTTTTGTCATTCCAACTCCTCAAAATCTAAGCCTTGCGGATACAACGGAAAGGGATTTGAAATCCATAAGAGAACTTATCTTAACGGAATTTCCGAACTCTCACGTGTACTATGAAGATGAAGCAATCAAAATGTCGTTCATTGGTCCAGTTGTCTACTTTGTCCTCGACGGAGTCAAGAACATAGATGCAAAAAGAATAATATACGTATTTTTGAGAAAGTTCGACGATGAAACTGAGAACAACTACTCAGAATTCGTAATTCCGTATTCATCGAAACTCATTTCGGTATATCACGTTCTTCAGCTCATCAAAAGGGAGGGAGCGGTATGAAAAGGTTCTTAGTTATCATGTTTACTGTCTTAACGGTTCTAAGTTTTTCCAAGGTTAAAGTCACTTTCTGGGGTTTCACGATGAACGATGAACATGCAAAGAAAGTTCTAACAACGTTCATGAAAGAAAATCCAGATATCGACGTCGAGTATGTGCAACTCTCTTGGTCAAACGGCTTTGACAAGATAGTCACCGCAATTGCAGGTGGCGACGCATTAGACGTTGTGGAACTCGGAAATACGTGGGTGGCAAGTTTCGCAGACAAAGGTGCACTAGAGAACATGGACAGTTTCTACAAAAAGTATGGAAAGAACTACATTGGATGGAACACTACTTATTACAAGAGGAGTTACTATTCGGTGCCATGGTTGCTCGGTACAAGGGCTATGTTCTACAACTTGGAACTATTTGAAAAAGCAGGTCTTAATCCAGACAATCCTCCGGTAACTTGGGATGATGTTTTGAAAGCTGCTGCAAAGATCGATGCCCTTGGTCCAGACATATATGGGTTTGGATTACCTTCCGGAGAGAGCTACAGTCCATGGCAGCAGTGGTTCTTACCAGCAGTATGGTGCACCGGAGGAGATATTATCTCTGAAGACGGAAAGAAAGCTCTGCTCATTTCTCCAAGAGTAAATCAAACTGCAGAATTCTACAGAAAACTTGCAAAGAATTCTCTGAAAACGAAACAAGACGACCTTGCTAAAGCCTTTGGAGAGGGCAAAGTGGGAATGTACGTTAGTGGAGCTTGGGACATAGACTATCTCGAAACAAATTATCCAGAATTGCCTTTCGATGTCACATTCATACCAAAGCCATCGGAGAATTCTGGTACTCATGCTTCCTTTGCTGGTGCAGAGGTCTTGGCTGTGATGAAGAACTCAAAGAACAAGGATGCAGCACAAAAGCTTATAGAATTCCTAATAAAACCTGACGTAGCTATGGAAATAGCCAAGTTGTGGCCTGCCATATTCCCATCACATGTAGATGCAGGAAAAGACCCGTGGTTTACAGATCATCCGATGCATAAAGTGTTCTATGAACAGAACAAATATGCAAAGCCAGTACCATCGATTGCAGTATGGCCGAAGATCGAAGATGTTCTTAAAGACCTCGTTGAGGAAATCATTCTCACAGACAAGAGCATTGCAAGCATACTGACTAAATACAACACAATTGTGCAAGATATTCTTGACGGGAAGAGATAATACAAAGTTACTTGCCCCGTGCCATGTTGCACGGGGCAAGTTTGAATTTTCAAAGGTGGTGAGAACATGGGCAAAAAGAGGAAAATCAGATACAACTTTGAAACATTGTTATTGCTATCTCCATTTTTGATAATCTTCTTGATTTTTGGGGCATTTCCGATAATTTTTTCATTTTTCATAAGTTTCACCGATTATTCAGGTCTGAGTCCAAAGTTCAGCCTCGTTGGTCTCACAAACTACATTCATGCTTTTAAGGATAGTATTTTTCTTACCGCCTTAAAAAATACGTTCATATTCGTTATAGGGACCATACCATTCACAACGGTTTTTGCCCTTTTGCTTGCATTGATTATAAACAGTAGATTCTTACCTCTGAAGGATGTCTTCAAAGCTGGCTTTTTCTTACCATCAGTCATTTCAACGGTCGTCATATCTACCATGTGGATGTACCTTTACAGTGCCGATGGTTTCTTTAACAAAATGCTTGAGCTCTTCGGCAGTCAGCCACTACCGACGAGTTGGTTGGCTCACGTGAAAACCGCTTTACTATCCATCATGATAATGGACGTTTGGGCAGCTGTTGGCTATTATACGATACTATTTTTGGCAGGACTCCAAAGCATCCCAGAAGAGCTGTATGAAGCTGCAAGAATCGATGGTGCTGATCGGAAAGCATTATTTTCCAAAATCACTATGCCGTTGCTAAAGCCCACACTATACTTCGTAATTGCCATCAATACTATAAGATCCTTCCAGATATTCTCGGAGGTATTTACCATGACAGGTGGAGGCCCAATGAACTCTACTCAGACAATAGTTCATTATCTTTACATCGTAGGATTTCGCAATTTCGAAATGGGATATGCTTCTGCCATTGGATACATACTTGTCTTCATTGTCTTGATAATAACTCTCATCCAAGGGCGTCTGCTTAGGAGTGAAGCCATATGAAAAAAGCCGTTCTACTCTGCATAATGTTCATACTACTCTTCATATCGCTCTTTCCTATGCTTTCCATGTTCTATACCTCTGTAATTCCAAGCGGCACTTTGACGAAAGTTGTCAAAGAAAGGTATATAAATGATTTTGAGACAAAGTATGCGTCATACTTGAAGAGAAAAGTAAAAGGTGATAGCATTAGTTTAAGAAACGAATCACCGAGTAGCACAACATCTTTGGCAGCCAATGGTAGAGTCGAATTACTGACCGACAAATTGGACGTACGTGTTGCAAAGTATATCGAATTCTGGGTGAAAGGTTCTGGGAGTTTTTCTGTCGAAATCATTGATGCTTTCGGTGGGAAATATGCAGAGAATTTTACCGCACAACCTGAATGGAAGAAATTCACAATAAAACAAAAGGAAATAAAAGATATAGACCTTAGGTATATTTCCAAACTTGCATTTGACTTCGAAGGCGACAAAGAATTCTTGCTTGACGATGTGAAATTAGTCTACCGATTTCCGACTTTGCTCAATTACGTGAACGTACTAAAAGAAGATATGTTCTCACGGTACATATTGAACAGTTTGCTCGTCTCTGTAATAGTTGTAGC
>DPXZ01000024.1 GCA_003526765.1 Fervidobacterium sp. | reverse complement strand
TGTTTCCTTCGGATATTATGTACTCGGCAGCCATCAATAACTCTCTATAAGTTGCAGATTGACCTCGCTTGAGTAGTACAGGTTTGTCTGTTCTACCAACTTCTTTGAGGAGCGAGAAGTTTTGCATGTTTCTTGTACCAATCTGGAGCACGTCTGCATACTTTGAAACGAGTTCCACCTCCCTAGTATCCATCACTTCAGTTACGATCCTTAGGCCACTTTCTTGTGAGGCTTCTTTCAATATCTCGAGGCCTTCTTCCTTCAATCCTTGGAATGAGTACGGAGACGTTCTTGGCTTATATGCACCACCTCTCAGAAATTTGATTCCCTCTTCCTTTAGAAACTGTGCCGTTTCAAGCACCTGTTGACGTGTTTCAACGGCGCAAGGCCCCGCGATGACGCAGAAATTATCGACACCGATCCTCGCACCGTTTATGTCGTAAACGGATGGGGAGGGTTTAAACGTCCGACTGGCAAGCTTGAATGGTTGCGTGATCTCGACAACCCTTTCAACGCCTCGAAACGTACCGATGTTGTTCAAAATATACTCTCTATCCCCTTCTCCCACAACGCCTATGATCGTGTGATTCTCACCTCTATCTGGATGTGCCTTGAACCCAACCTCTACGACCTTTTCTATCACTCTTTCGATATCTTCTTGTGTTGCATTTTCCTCCATCACGATGACCATGTGTTCCCACCTCCACTTTTCTTAGAATGGTTTAGAATGATTTTGATTTGACAAAATTTGATGATACGATGGTATAATAAAAAAGGGTGTCTACTAAAAGTAGACACCCTTTTTAGAACCTTTGCCTATGGCTTTACCTTCTTTCTACAACAACGCAAAGGCACCAAAAAGGGTGTCGAGCAATAATAGTAATAATATTCATTTGTGTTGTTAAAAGAGAAAAGGATCATCTTGGAGTTTAGCCTATTTTGCATATCTTCGTACCTCTTTTTTGTCGAATAATTGTGAGTATTTTATCAAAAATTTTTTCCTTTGTCAAATTCATTGGATTTTACAATACTTTGTATAACTTGTGGGAGAGATGATGATGGAAAAAGAGAGTAAGAAAGCTGCAAACGACAACGAAGCAACTGGTAAGAAAAATTACAAAATGGTAGGTATCAGAGGTGCGACTTCTTTGGAGAGCGACGAACCAGCGGAGATAAGAAAAAAGGTCGTAGAGCTGTGGAATGAAATTAACTCACAAAACGATATTGAACGCGTCGTATCGGTGATATTCTCCGTTACACCGGATATTAAAAGTTTCAATCCTGCAACTGCACTACGTGAGGAGCTACTTGCTGAAGACATTCCACTCATGTGCCTTCAAGAAGCGATGTTTGAAAACTCCCCACAAAGAATCATACGCATACTCGTCATTTGCGAGAGTACAACGCAGAATTTTGTGTACATTCATGATGCAAAAAATTTAAGGGGAAAAAAATAGAGGCCATTTAGCCTCCATTTTCCCTTCCCATACTAATCACAATTTGTCCGGTTAATCTCAGTTAATTCAGTTAATATAGAGTTAATATAATTAATATAATTCGTATTTCGTGCCTTCTGGCGTATCTACAAGCCTAATTTTCGATTCACCGAGCAAGTTCCTCAACTTATCTGCCATTTCGTACTGCTTTTCCTTTCTGAAGTTGTTTCTCATTTCGATGATCCCTCTTATCAGAGTATCGAGCGTTTGCATTTCTTCTGATTCTACCCTTTGCACCTTCTCCGTCTCTCCATCAAAAATGCCTAATATGTTTCCAAAGACTCTCTTGATAAGATGGTACATCTTTAGTGCTCGTTCGTCGTTTCCATCGTCCATCGCCTTATTGAGTTCCCTAACGACGTTGAACAACACAGAGAGTGCCACCGGCGTATTAAAGTCGTCGGATAGTGCTTCTATGAACCGTGTCTGATAATCGTTCATCTCTTCATCGTACTTTGGCACTAACGGATAGTTATACTTTTCAGTGAATCTATACAAAGTAGCATGTACTCTCGCAGCTGCTTTAGAACTATCCTCAAGCGGTGCATCGAAAAACTCCATTGGGGATCTGTAATGTTTGGACAGAAGGAATAGCCTTACACCGTCTTTTCCGAATTTTCTCACAGCCTCACGTACCATGAAAGTATTTCTCAAAGATTTACTCATCTTATCTCCACGCACTATAATCATGCCATTGTGCATCCAATACCGTGCAGGTGGCTTGCCCGTGAGTGCCTCACTCTGTGCGATTTCATCCTCATGGTGCGGGAATATAAGGTCTTCTCCACCACCATGGATATCGAACATATCGCCTAATAGCTTCTGTGACATCACAGAGCACTCAATGTGCCATCCAGGTCTTCCCTTTCCCCAAGGACTATTCCACACAGGTTCTCCAGGTTTTGCGGATTTCCACAGTACGAAATCGAGAGGATCAATCTTTAGTTCATTTACATCGACACGTGCACCTGATCTCAGTTCATCTAACTTTTTCCCGGACAATTTCCCATAGTCGGTCAATTTCCGAACGCTGAAATACACATCACCATTCGGCGTTACGTATGCAAAGTCATTATCTATCATCTTCGCTATAGCATTAACTATATCTTCAACAAAATCAGTCGTTCTTGGATGGAAATTTGCAGTTCTTATGCCGAGCATTTGGGCGTCGTGATAACACTCGGCTATGAACGTATCAGCGACTGTCTTCCAATCTACACCCCACTCGTTTGCTTGATTTATTATCTTGTCATCTATGTCCGTAAAATTTTGGGCCATTACAACCTTGTATCCGACGAATTCTAAGAACCGCCTGAATGCATCAAAGACTACCATTGGTCTTGCGTTGCCGATGTGAATGTAGTTGTACACCGTTGGTCCGCAGACGTACATCTTCACGACATTTGGTTGGCCCGTTTCAAGTGGGACTTTGCTCTTCGTTAACGTATCAGAGATGTATATCACCGCAATCACCTCGTCTGCAATTATCTCCGCAATTATTTACCAAAGTCATCCGCAAAATGCTTTTATTCGTGCTACAACTTCATCTTTTCCCAGTATCTCTATGATATCTATCAATTCAGGGCCCTCAATTCTACCGGTCAGTATCTGCCTTAAAGTCATGTAGAAGTTCTTCCCCTTCAATTTTGCACTTTTCATAACAATCTTGAACGCTGCGTATATGTTTTCCTGATTCCATTCCTCAATCTTATCGAGTTCCAAGCACAGATTGTTGTAA
This sequence comes from Fervidobacterium sp., assembly GCA_003526765.1. Classification (GTDB taxonomy): domain Bacteria; phylum Thermotogota; class Thermotogae; order Thermotogales; family Fervidobacteriaceae; genus Fervidobacterium. Next base: position 1,209 of record DPXZ01000024.1, on the reverse strand, counting down.
GTTTCAACTGCTTCCGGTGTCTTTTCAGGCATGTTTGTTGGTCTGTGGAAGAAGAAATCCGCCATTTCCGGAAGTTGCGATAGTTCCTCTATTCGATCCTTGAGGGCTATCAATATCTTTCTCAGCTTTTCATCACTTACATCTACATCGATGAATTGCCTTGAGATCCGAACCAGTTCATCGATATCTTTCATCTTTATGTGTTCAGCGTTCATCCACTTTAACTTTTCTGGATTGAATATTGCGGCGTTCTTCACAAGTCTATCTAGTGTAAAGTTCGATATCAACTCATCTTTACTCAATATCTCTTTTCCCTCCGGATGTGACCATCCAAGGAGTGCTAGAAAATTGACCAGTGCTTCTGGAAGGTATCCTCTACTCTTGAACTCCTCAACAGATGTTGCACCGTGCCTCTTACTCAACTTACTGCCATCTGGACCTAATATCATCGACACATGACCAAAGATCGGTGTAGGCCATCCGAATGCCTCGTACAGAGCAACTTGCTTTACGGTGTTGGAAAGGTGATCATCACCGCGTAGCACATGCGTGATCTTCATTAGTCCATCATCGATAACACAAGCATAATTGTACGTCGGCATACCGTTGCTTCTCAACAGTGCAAAATCTCCGGTGCTACCTGCTTTAAAGACGACATCACCTTTTACCACATCGCTTATAACGTAATCTTTCCTTGGCATTGAAAAATAGATAGCTGGGGTTATACCCTTTTCTTCGTATTCTCTCTTCCTCTCATCAGTGTTGTACGGTTGGAGCATCTCTTTTGTATAGTGCGGTGCTTTACCTTCCGCAAGTAGTTTATCTCTGAGCGTTTCTATTTCCTCTGGATATGCGTAGACTTCATAAGCTTTACCATCTTGCACAAGCCTTTGTGCAAATTCTTTGTACAAGTTGATGCGTTCACTCTGTCTGTATGGACCGTACGCACCACCGATATCTGGCCCCTCATCCCAATCCAATCCCAACCATTTCAACGCAGAGATCAGTTGTTCTTCAAAAACCTTCTCGGATCTTTCTATGTCCGTATCTTCTATCCTTAGTATGAATCTACCACCCATCTTTCTTGCAAACAAGTAGTTGAAAAGGGCAGTTCTCGCGCCACCTACATGCAGATAACCTGTAGGACTTGGTGCAAACCTAACTCTAACATCATCCATTGTACTCAACTCCTTCTTCATATCCAAACTT
>DPXZ01000126.1 GCA_003526765.1 Fervidobacterium sp. | reverse complement strand
TTATACCATATTCCAATACTTGTACGGTGGGGATGATGTTTTCGTAGAATTTATCTTCTAACATCAAATTAGGATTAGAGACGTACATTTCATACCTTGAATGTTCATCGATATTATCCCTCAAATATACCTCGAATGGTGACAAATGTGCAAATTCTTCCGAGAACGATTTAAATTCTCCAATACCCGCTTCAAGTGTTTTGTCAAGAAAATCATCCTCAATCTTCAGATAAGCATTATTCACTGGAAGCAACGATATGATTTTGGAAATGAAGTAATTGAGTAGCGTTTCCGGTTGCATTTCTGTATCAATTATTCTCAGACTTGAAAGAATTTCAAATGGTAATTCGTTGTAACCATATTCTTCTATAGCTTGTACACTTGATTTGAATTTTCCGCTGCTTATATCATATTTCTCAGATATCTTCTTAAATGCATTTGTCAAGCCTATATCTCTATATATCGTGGCGGATTTTGCATAGTATACACGTGCTTTGTATTCGTTTCCTATTGTCTTATAATAATGTCCGTATCCTTCGTACAGTAGTGCCAAAGATAGGAGAGTACCGTCCAATATGAACTTGACTTCCAGATTCTCAAGTTCCCTTTTCACAAGGTTTGGTGAGGCCTTTGCAAGTTTCTCACCTAAAACCGCCAATATCTCTTCTCTAAATAGTCTACTCTGCGAATTTATATATTTTTCCCACTTGACCGGTAAGTCTTCTTTGTCGAGTGATTTGAGTATATCAATTACATCCTTAATACGTTCATCATTTGTCTCAAAATCGCCCTCTTCCAACAATCTCTTTACTTCATCAAAGTCGCGACCAATGAAATTCACAAATATCCGTTCAACCTTTGAGCTACTATCTCCATAAACATTGATACATTCGTTTATATGCTCAAGAGCTTCGTTTACTTCAAAATTATACGTATGGTAATAGGCTTCCAATATATTCGCATAGATGATTTCATTCCTCAAGCCCAATATTTTGAGCTTTGGACGCACATCCATGATTCCATCAACGAAATCTTTGATCTTTCCTGAATAGAGAGCGTGATATAACATATTCAACCTTGCAAAGAATCCCCTAACAGGTAACCCTATTCTTTCAGCAGTCTCTACAGACTTCTTTAAGTATTGCATAGAAATAACAGACGAAGATGCGTTGTTTGACATATTATTGTAGATCACTGGTAGTCTATGTGCTATATTATAATCTAACGCCAACTTTTCGGCCATCTTGAGATACTTCATACTCTCTTGAGGGTTAGTTGTCATCAAATTTGAAATAAATATATACGCTTCAACCAACACTTTTGCATGAAAGTAGTTGTTTTCATCCAATTTTGAAACAACTTCAACTGTTTCTGAATAGAACTTATCTCTTCGCTGCCCTCTTTCAAATTTTGACCTCAAATATAACAATTTTCTTTTCAGTGTACCTAAATTTCCGTATCCAACTGGGTATTTTTCCAGCGTGGCTATACAATCATCATCGTCAAATAACAGGTATGACTTCAACGCCCTATAGTAGCTAAACATTTTTGTATTTGGAATCTCTAAGTCTCTTATCTCATTTATTTCTTCACTTCTCTCTGCTAATTCCACTTCAAATTTTGTAATCGAGTATGATACTCTATCACCTATCATGCTTTTCACATGTCTTATCAGACTTCGGATAAGAGATGGAGAAGAATAGTACTGCATCCTTTCATAGATGTTCCTTAAATACACACGTGCGGCACTCATCTTTTGACCTATCGTTTCAAGATGCCAAGCTTTCTTCTCTGGATTGTCTATGATAGTTGCAAGTTGTTTGTGCAAGCTAATTCTTTCTTCGTTAGGGATAGAATTGTATAGAACTTCCCAATATTGTTTCAATGCAAATCTAAATTTATCGTATTCTCTGTATATGATCCCTTCCGAAACAGCCTTTGAAATATCAAGATTGGTGTTCAACAAAGACTCCAAAGTTTTCAATTCACTTTCAGAAAATTTCTGACCCAATATGGATATATATCTCTCTTTTCCATTCAAGTAGCCTTGCACATTTTTGAATATTACATCTGATATTTCCACATCTTGAATCGTGTCCAAATCAAAATAGTACTTTCCATCCCGATATACTAAGATATCATTTTCGTATAAATACTTTAGGTACTCAACAACAAGACCAGGCAATCCGCTCGATACCAACGTCAACCAATTTGCTAACGTATCGAGGTTCTCCACCTCACCTATCGAATTCAGTACAATTTCCTTTGTCAGGTCTATTGTAAAAGGTTCTATGTAGATTTTTCGACTAAACTCTTCAAATTCTTCTATGGAAAAGCATAGAACGATTATCTTTCCCGACTTATCCAATTCAGAAATTCTTTTGAGAAGCACTCTTAAACCTTCAGGTGCTTCTTGATAGTCATCAACAAATATGACTATGCGTTCAATACTAGATAAAGCCTCTACAATTGAAATGGATATCGTGTCTATCTTACAAACATGCTCTATACAGTACATGAGTTCGTCAAGAAGGTCTTTAGAAATTTTGTCAGACACAAGCTGCAACGTCTGACTTATAACATCGGAACCTGTGATAGCATGTATGAATGGTATACCACTCTCACGTAGATAACTTTCCAAATTCTCTACAATTGTAGTCTTACCAACACGTTGTGGACCAATTACTCCTATGTAATCTTGCCCCACATTGGGCGAATAGATGAGTCTCTTTATTTCTTCTTCCTCAATCCTTGAAACTCTCTTTACTCTCAATGCCTTTTTTCTATCAGAGACTCTATAGTATGGTACTTCCTCACTAAACGTTCTTTTTGCTGGATTCTCATCACTCATTTGTAATGCGATTTGTTTCATTGTATCGTTTTGGGTCAAATTATACATGAGTTTACCAAATGCATAGAGTGTAGATTTGTCTGATACTAATCCATTGTACACTTCTGGTGCAATGTATAAAGGTGTCTTATTGTTTTCCTGGCCTCTTTTAAGTATATAGTCATTATCTTGAACAAATGGCAGGAATACTCTTATATCTCCGTTAATTATCACGATATCGTCAAGTCCAATGAATGGGATAAACAATTTTGGAATGTGTAGAATATTTCTCATTACATTCAAGACAACCTGCGCAGCAAATTCCCTTTCCTTGGAATCTTGTCTATCGAGAGATTTATATTTCTCTATGTCGTATATCAATATCGCACCGTTCTCAAATAAGAACTTTTCGGGAACAAGCAAACCATGAATATTTTTTGCAGATTCAGACTTGAGGACTACATCGGCCGGTGAGTGTATGAGGCCATCGTAGACAAATTTTGCAACTTTCACATTGCCATCTATTTCAACCACATAATCCTTACTCCAGTACGTCTCCCTTATGAATCTGACTATCTCCACAGCATATCACCTACGGCTCTAATCTTGAAATCAATCAGCTATCGTTCTATTCTTTCCTAATTCTTTTGCTCTGTACAACCTTTGGTCTGAAAGTCCTATGAGTTCTGTTTCTGTTAATTTTTCAGGTGTTGAAGCTATTCCGATACTCAAAGTTACCTTGAAGCCGAACTTCTTCTCCATTTCCAATTCCAATGTTGTCCTCATTTGCTCGCACAAATTGTAGGTTTGATCCTTATCTAACATAACTATACCTATGAACTCTTCCCCACCATATCTGCCTACCGTACCCTTCTCATCGACAAATTCTTTGATGATACGGGCAATCTCTTTGAGCACCTCATCACCTTTCAGGTGACCATAAGT
>DPXZ01000065.1 GCA_003526765.1 Fervidobacterium sp. | reverse complement strand
TCGCCGTACTTTTCATCGAATAATGCCATTGCCCCTTCCTTAACTGCTTCATCGTAGCTTTTAACTTCTGTTACAACCGGGTGGGCTGTCAAAATAATTCTATTGACTATGTCTTCCACTTTCTTGATTTCTTCTCCTGTAAGGGAATTGTAGTGTGTAAAGTCAAATCTTAGCCTCGATGGTTCTACGAGAGATCCAGCTTGTCTCACATGACTCCCCAAAACGTTTCTTAACGCTGCATGAAGTAGATGCGTGGCAGTGTGATTTCTCATAGTTGCCTTGCGCGTCTCTTCGTCAACTTGAGCAATAACCTTGTCACCGACTGATAGTTTTCCAGTGAGCTTACCTCTATGTACGATTACATTTTCAACAGGTGAATACGTGTGCTCTACTTTGAAATTACCAACTGCATTGTAAATATTTCCAATGTCAGCAACCTGTCCACCTTTTTCTGCATAAAATGGTGTTACATCTAAAACTATCTCACACTCGCAATCGTTTGCAGCACCCACAAATGCTTCTTTGACTTTTATTTTTTGAATTGTCGCCTCCGATTTCATTGTATCATAACCTACAAAAACGCTTTCCAAACCTAAATTCTCATAACCACTTCTCTGCGCAAATTCAACCTCACCTTGTGCCTTTCTGGATCTTTCCCTTTGTTCTTGAAGATATCTTTCAAAACTCTTTTCGTCTAGGTCATAACCATTTTCCCGCGCAATATCTCTCAGTATATCGATTGGGAATCCATATGTATCGTACAGTCTGAATGCATCTTCGGATGTTATTTTTCCGTTTGTTGCGATTATCTTCTGAATGAGGTCTAATCCTCTTGAAAGGTTATTTATGAATCTGAGTTCTTCATTTCTAACGATGTTTTCGACAAATGCTTGCTTTTCTACAATTTCCGGATATACTTTGCCCATCTTTTTCACAACGCTATCGACTATTTTGTATAGGAATGGTTCCTTCGCACCGAGTAATGTACCGTGGCGTAATGCCCTTCTGAGTATTCTCCTTACCACGTAACCTCTACCTTCATTTGATGGAAGCACTCCATCAGAAATCATGAACGTCACTGACCTGACATGGTCTGCAATCACTCTTATTGATATGTCTTTATTGGAATCTTGCTTGTATTTCACGTTAAGCACATTTTCAATATTCTCGATGATTGGTATGAACAAATCGGTGTCAAAATTCCAATACACACCTTGCATCATTGCGGATATTCTTTCAAGTCCTGCACCGGTATCGATGTTCTTTCTCGGTAACGGATGCAAATTCCCTTCTTCATCTTGGTAGAATTCTGTGAAAACCAAATTCCATATCTCAATGAAACGTCCATCTGTATTTGCTGGCGTCGGTTCTTCACCTTCCGGTGCCTTTTCTTCTCTCCCAGTATCGTAGAATATCTCTGAACAAGGTCCGCAAGGTCCCGTTGGACCGGCTGGCCCCCAGAAATTGTCATCTTTTCCCAGTCTCAATATCTTGTGAGCCGGTACACCCAAGCTCTCCCAAATGTCGAATGAGACGTCATCATCTTGATAGATGGAGACCCAAAGTTTCTCTTCTGGCATGCCAAGAACTTGTGTAACAAATTCCCAAGCCCACTCGATCGCTTCTTTTTTAAAATAATCTCCGAATGAAAAATTGCCCAGCATCTCGAAAAACGTATGATGCCGTGGCGTTCTTCCCACGTTTTCTATATCGTTTGTCCTAACGCATTTTTGGCAAGTTGTTGCCCTCAAGTAAACTGGATCAACTTTTCCCCAAAATATCGGTTTGAATGGTACCATACCTGCAACTGTGAACATAAGCTGTGGATCATCGGGTATCAAAGAAGCACTCGGTAACCTCTTGTGCCCCTTTTTTTCAAAAAAGCTCAGATATTCCTCTCTTATCTCCTCACTAGTCATGAACCTCACTTAAAGCACCTCCAATTACTTTGCCGTCTACCAATATGGTTAATTTCAATGTTTCCGTTATAATTAATTTCAATAAAAAATCTGAAGAATTATGTACATAATTGGCGTTATGAAAAGCAGGCCATCTATCCTGTCAAGAATCCCACCATGTCCCGGCATGAGATTGCCTAGATGTTTTACACCGTAATGTCGTTTTATAGACGATTCAAATAAGTCACCGAACGTATCGAATATGCCAGTTACTATCGACAAGAAAATTGTGAATGGAAGGGAAAATTTCATATTTGCATTGAAAAACAAGTTTGCAAGATTTTGATAAAGAAGGATGTATAAGAACGTGCCAAATATGCCTCCGAAGAGTCCTTCCCAACTCTTGTTTGGACTGTAATAACTGTGCAATTTATGTTTCCCACCGGTAGAAACACCGAATGCGTACGCAAAACTATCGTACGCCCAACTCAATGTAAGAGTAAGTAGTGCTATCGCAGCCCCATAAAGATCATATATTGGTAAGAAGAATGACAAAAGGAAACTGACATATATCAAAGCAGTTGCATAGGCAAAATGTGCTTCGGTTATTGCTTCTTTATCTTTGACCTTTGATAACGTCACAACATTTCCCGTTATGTAAAGTGTTGCCAACAGTTCCATAGGATTATCTCTAAAAGCGACACCATACAATACTGGGTAGAGTGTAACTACCGCAGTGTACATCACTACAAGACTCATTCCGTGCTTCTTAATGACGGTAAAAAACAGTTCTGAAGCACCTATCATTACTATCGTTGCGACGAGACCAACTAAACTCGAATATGATACAAAACATAACAGCACAAAAGGTGCAACTATTAGTGCACTTATGAGCCTTTGAACAAATTCTTTCTTAGATGATTGCTGGTTGTTATCTTTACCCATTCCTACTTAATCCCCCCGAATCTTCTATCGCGGCCTTGGTAAATTTCAACTGCTCTTTTCAGTTCTTCCTCGCTGAACTCAGGCCAAAGTAAATTCGAAAAGTAAAACTCACTGTAAGCTATTTCCCAAAGAAGGAAATTGCTTATTCTCATCTCTCCCGAGGTACGAATGACTAAGTCCGGGTCAGGTACGTCAGGTGCATACAGATAATTTCTAAATGTTTGTTCATCTACATGGCGATTATCTTGATCGAGCATCTTCTTTACAGCATCGACTATTTCTGACCTTCCACCATAGTTAAGTGCCAAAATTGCTTGTATTTTCTCGTTGTTTTTCGTCTTCTCTTCGTATTCAAAGCACTTTGCCATAGCATTTTCCGGTACTTCTTCAAGCCTCCCGATGAATCTCAATCTAACGTTCTCTTTGTTCATCCTTTCGTAGAATTCTTCAATCTTTTCAACCAAGAGATTGAATATGAAATTTATCTCTTCCGGTGGCCTTTTCCAATTTTCTGTTGAGAACACATAGAACGTTGTATATTTAACACCAATATTCGAACACCATCTGACAACATCTTCTATTTTGTAAGTTCCCATATAATGGCCATATGTTCTTGGTTTGCCTTGCCTTTTTGCCCACCGACCATTTCCATCCATGATAAATGCAATGTGTTGAGGATTAGAAGTTATCTGTTTTTTTTCAAACATCAAAATTCCATGATCTCCTTTTCTTTATTTTCGAAAAGCTTGTCGAGCTCTGCAATGTATTTGTCAGTCAGATTTTGGATTTCTTTTTCGATTTTTTTCTCATCGTCTTCCGAAATTTCTCCGTCTTTTTTCTTGTCTTTCACTTCTTTAAGCACAACTCTTCTGATATTTCTGATTGCAATCTTACCTTCTTCAATTATTTCTTTGGCTTTCTTAACCCATTTCTGCCTCTGCTCGGTTGTGGGCGAGGGAAAACTTATCCTCACGACGTTACCATCGTTAACCGGTGTGAGTCCCAAGTCACTTGCAAGTATCGCCTTTTCAATTGCGCCCAGTAAGTTTCTCTCCCACGGTTTTATAGATATCTGCCTTTCTTCAGTTGTAATTTGAGCAATTTGAAGTACCGGAGTTGGCGTTCCATAATAGTCTACTTTAATATCTTCCAATACTGCAGGTGAGGCCCTTCCAGTTCTCAAATGTTTTAATTCTTCCGAAATCTTTTCCACCGATTTTTTCATCTTCTCTTCCGTTGACTTAACATAATTACCAGCCATAAATTCACCTCCATCTGCTTTTACACTCTTCTCTCTTTGTGTTGAAAATCGTACATTCATATCCTATTGATGTTACTTATGCACATCGCAGTTACACCTTTCATATCTGATTCAGGATAAACATTGTTTCCGGACTTGAATTTCACAGAAACAGGGCACCTCAATACCGACTCAAGTGATGCAATTATCTGTTCCCTATATTCCCTGAGTCTAATTGGTGAGATTACAACGCAATCTATCGAGGATGTGAAGTATCCTTTCTTGTTCATATCATTTATAACAAACTGAAGCATCTCTAAACTCTTTCTATCCTTGTTCTCCTCATTTTCAGGAAAAAGTACACCAATATCCTTTTTGTAAATCATACCAACCAAACTATCTATTATCGCATGTGTTAGTACATCCGCATCGGAATGACCAGACAACCCCAATTCCGAATCTATTTCAATACCCCCGATGATAAGTTTTCTTCCCTTCACAAGTGGGTGCGTATCCCAGCCAATTCCAGATAAGTCTTCGTAATCGCAGAATTTTTCAAAACGCTTGAGTTTAGGATGTGCCGATTTCACCTCGGAAAACCCAAAACTTTTAAAAAGTTTTTCGTCGGATGTGTCAGCTATTATTTTCTTGTATCTATTAGATTTTATGAAATTATACAACAAGAATTCCTTCGTTTCTCCATACAACGACACTATGTATAAATCATCCACAGAAAAGTCTATTAGAAGTCTTTCTATGATGTATATCATCTTTGATCCGACTGGAAATATCTTGAGTCCAAGAACTTTAAACCATTTTTGATATCCACGCCTGAAAACTGACTTATCGCCGTACAGTAGTACACCTTTTATTTCTTCTCTTTCTTGCAAAATTACTGTATTTGATTTTATGAAAGGTGGAATGTCATCATCGAATGCCTCTTTTATATATCTCACAGCGTTTTTTCCAAAAAGTTCGTCGTAAAATTCTTTCTTGTCTAAATATACCATGTTCACTACTTGATCTATATTTTGGCCAGTTATCTTGACTTGTTCCAATGTATCACCCCTAACATAGGTTATGAACGCTTGGCTCTGTATAATGGATTTCTATTTCATGAATAGATAGGTTATTATTAGCAACGCAGCTGTGATGAGTGTCGTCGTTATGAATGCAATTAACAGTTCACTCCCAGTTGACGAAGGCACCTCAACTCTTATAGTCGTCTTACCATCTTCCCTTTCCTTACCAGATGCACCTCGCTTTTTCTTCTTCAAGAAATATGTTTCATCGCTTAGTATTTTCAGCGAAGGGCTAATCAAAGCCTTTGCGATAATGCCATCGAAGAGTTCAACTTTAATCAAAAACAGTGTATTATCTCTGATTTTTACTATCTCTTTACTGATCAACGTTCCTTCAACAGAACTCTTGTTTTTATCAAAATCTGGTATATTATTTACTATATCTTTTTGGAATTTTCCTGGATCTAATATAACGACAGGTAATTTGTCTTCGACATCGAATTGGACAATCGAGGTACCGTTTATCGGATCTATCACCGGAAAAACTTCTGGAAGTTCGACAATGTCTGGCCTTGAATAGATCTTCTTGATATTCTCATCACCGAAACTATCGTAAACGGTTGAAAAAGTTAGAGTTGAATATTCTTCCAGAGACATTCCTTGAGTCCGTACAACAACGTCCATTTTTGGGCTCCACTCTTCAAAAAGGTTCTGAACAACTATTCTTATTACCTCGTTATCCGATTCTGATATTGCGGTTGAAAACTCTATTCCAAGAGGTATTTTTCCTCTTCTGTTCATCATATTGTTTATATAGGCAAGAAAAGCTAAAGTTACATCGTAAACTCCAGTAACTTCCTTTAATTTGGACCTAACCCCTTCGATTTTTTCTTTGAAATCACTTAAATTCTCCTCAAGTGTTATTTCATCGAGCATATTGGAATATCTCAATGGTACAACGACAAAATCGTATTCCGGGGCATTGTTGGTCTTTCCAAAAAAATAACCAACTATATCTTCTGCTGTGCCCTTGCTACGTGCTCTGACCTTTATGAAATAAAGATCCAATCTCATTTCCTCCTTGCTAACCAAATATTAAAAATGTTAATTGTTTGACAATTAACAAATATAACAAATTACATATAATATCCACCGCTTGAAACTTTGGTACCTTTTGAAACAATTCTGTCGTTACCTACTACAACATTTTTCCCGATCTCACAATCTTCTTCTATGATACTATCCATACCAACAACTGTTATGTGTGAATCATATACTTTTCTGTCGTAGGTACTTTCGGCAAAATTACCTACGCCAATCTTACATCCATCTTTTATCACAGTATTTTCAGATATTATCGAATCTTCTATGACAACATTCTTTCCTACAACAACCCTTGTCATGATCACGCTATTTTTTATAATGCTTCCTTCACCGATTGTAACGCCTTGAGAGATGACACTGGCATCTACGGTACCATAAATCTCGCACCCTTCACTGATTATAGAATTTCTTACGGTTCTTTCATCAGATATGTAAGCAGGTTGCATTTCTTCGGATCTTGTATAAACGCGCCAATTGGGATCATAGAGATTGAATGGAGGAATTGGCCGAGTCAACTCCAGATTTGTTTCCCAGTAAGAAAGTATCGTTCCAACATCTCTCCAATAACCTTCAAATGGGAACGCATATACTTTTTCCGTTGAGAGAATTTTCGGTATCACGTTCTTTCCAAAGTCGTGTTCACTCGATTCATCTTTTGCATCTTCTATCAAGACCTTCTTTATGAAATCCCACGTAAAAACATATATTCCAAGTGATGCCAAATTGGACTTCGGTTCTTTTGGTTTCTCTTGGAATTCCACTACTTTGTTGTCTATGTCTGTGACCATTATACCGAATCTGTGAGCTTCATTCAACGGTACTTCCATGCAAGCAATCGTAGCCACTGCGCCTTTTGATATATGATAATATACAAATTCGCTGTAATCCATCGAGTATATGTGATCTCCGGACAGTACAACGATATATTCAGGTTGATGTTCATCAACAAATTCTATGTTTTGGTAGACTGCATCAGCAGTCCCCTTAAACCATATGCTTTCAGTCAGCGTCGAATAAGGCTGAAGAATAGTCACCCCGCCGCCTTTTCTATCGAGATCCCATGGCTTGCCGATTCCTATGTGTCTATTCAACAAATGTGGTCTATACTGAGTTAGAACGCCTATGCTATATATACCTGAATTAACGCAATTGCTCAATGTGAAATCAATTATCCTGTATTTTCCACCAAATTGTACGGCTGGTTTTGGTATTTTTTC
>DPXZ01000081.1 GCA_003526765.1 Fervidobacterium sp. | reverse complement strand
GAATGGATAACAACTATCGCGAATGCACCCCTCAATTTCTTAAGTGTTTCCAGTACTGCTTGGTAAAGATCACCTTTGAAATTTTCTTCTATGAGGTGGCTTATGACTTCTGTATCAGTTTCGGAATGGAATTTATGACCTCTTTCAACTAATCCCTTTTTGAGTTCTTGGTAATTTTCTATTATTCCATTATGTACAACAGCGATCTTTCCAGTACAATCTGTGTGTGGGTGCGCATTTCTGTCACTCGGTACACCGTGCGTCGCCCATCTAGTGTGTGCAATACCGTTGTGGACTGCCTTCTCAGTTTCAACAACACCTCTCAACGCATCTATCCTGCCAACACTTTTGCTTACATACAATCCATTTCCATCGACAGCCGCTACACCAGCAGAATCGTAGCCTCTATATTCAAGTTTTTTCAACCCATCTATTAGATCATCAACTTTGAATTCACTACCGATTATCCCAACTATTCCGCACATCATTCCCACCCCTTTAGACGATCTTTGAGGTTTTCCACCAATCTTCCTTCTACACCTTTTGCTGCAACTCTTATTGCGTTCATGAATGCGACTCGATCTGAGTTTCCATGAGCTTTTACGACAACTCCGTCAACTCCAAGAAAGAAGGTACCTCCGTAAGACCTTGGGTCTAATGTTTTCTTCATTTTGTTCAGCGTCCTAGCAAATATCAGTATACCGAGCATTCCATCTATGCTTTTCTTAGCTTCCTTCTTTATTATGGTCGAAAACAGTTTTGAAGCGCCTTCCATGGTCTTCATCGCAATATTACCAGAAAATCCATCCGTCACTACTACGTCTACCGTCCCTATGTTTATATCACTACCTTCTATGTTCCCATAGAACATATCACCCAATTTTTCTTTCAGTAGAGCATAGGCTTGCTTTTCTCTATCCGTTCCTTTATTCTCTTCAGTTCCAACGTTCAGCAATCCAACTTTCGGATTACTTTTTCCCATGATCTTTGCATATTCAACTCCCATTGCGGCAAATTGCAATAACCATTCGTACTTCACATCTACATTGGCTCCCGCATCTATTAAAACGGTAAAATCATTTATATTTGGTACGGCAACCGCAAGTGCAGGTCTGTCTATTCCTTGAAGTCTCCCTACCACAAGCGTAGCACAAGAAAGCAGCGCACCAGTATTACCTGCGCTAACTATGGCATCCACTTTCTTTTCTTTGAGTAATTGGGAGGCAATGTACATGGAACTACCCTTTCGCCTCAATGCTTCTGTTGGTTTGATATCCATCGGTAGGTAATCATCTGCAGAGACTAGCGTCCAATAGGAAGATAGTGGGTGATTTTCAAGGTCCTTCAACGTTTGTGGAGTTCCGACCAATGAAAGGTGAATATCTTTTCTTACATTTTTCGCCTTTGATACGGCTTCTACATACATAAGAGCGCCGGCTTTTATTTCCTCCGGCGCTCTATCTCCGCCCATTAAGTCCAGAGCAATGCGTATCATTTTGCTACCTCAAACACCTGCTTCTTTCCGTAATATCCACAGCTCAAACATACTCTGTGTGGTTGCTTTGGTGCCCCACAATTTGGGCATGTGGTAACTGCTACACTGAAGGCCTTGTATATCTTTGCCCTCTTCGTGTGTGTTCTACTTCTTGTACGTTTCTGCTTTGGTACTGCCATGCTTATCCCTCCTGTATATGCTTGATTTTCAGCAATTTTTCAAATCTTGGATCTGGTACCTCCGTTATTTCTTCTTCGTAACTACATTTGTGATCAGGTTCTTCATTCAAATCGGCCCCACAATGCGGACATAGCCCCTTGCAATCAGGACTGCAAACAAACACATCAGGTGTGCTACTGACGATTCCTTCAATAATTCTTTCTTCTAGGTCAATCATATCACCTGTGATTAGAATTTCATTTGATAGATCTTTGAGTTCCTCACTTTTTCTCGTATATTTCTTCTCAAAAGTATACACCGCTTCGATGGTTCCGTCAATGTACATTTTGGAAAGCTTAAGGCATCTGTCACATGGTCGTTCCACATATCCCCTTGCATATCCACCTAAAAGTATCTTGTTATCGGCATACGTTACTATCATCTTGACTTTGAATCCATCATCCAATACCTTGTAAGTACCTGTGTGGAGCTCAATTTCATCTATTGTATAAGTCTCTTCTATAATCTTCCTTTTTTCCTTGATGATATCTTTTACGTTGATTTTCCACATTGAAATCACCTCTTAAATTTGCTATGATTATTATAGCCTTTTTCGTGCAGATGTTAAGTGAGAAAAAATTAATATCGTGTAAATTTTGATAGATTGTGCTATAATTTTAGAATGGTGATGGCTTATGGAGTGGTTTAGAAAAGTACTTGATTGGTTTGCTAAAATTCCGGAATGGTGGAAGAAAACAACAAAAGGGCAGAAGCTGATAATTATAATGGTTGCGGTTTCTGTGGTTGTTGCTGCTATTCTTCTTGCAGTCCTGAATGCTCCTAAATATGTGTTGCTGTTGACGACAAAAAATGAGCAAGATGCGGGCACAATAATTCAACAACTGGATCAGCTTGGGATACCCTATCAAATTGATGCGGGTAATCGTATACTGATTCCGTCCGATTACAATGTCTACGAAGTAAGAATGAAACTTGCCTCAGCTGGTGTCCTTTCTGGTTCCCCCCAAGGTTTTGAAATCTTAGACCAAACTTCACTGGGAGCAACAAGCTTCGATAAGCAAGTGCGTTATCAAATCGCACTTCAAGGTGAATTGGAGAGAACGATATCGACAATCCAAGGGGTGCAGAGTGCTCGTGTCGTATTGACACTACCAAAATACACGTACTACGTACGTGGTGAGATGTCCGAACCACGTGCATCTGTGATGGTAGTTATGAACGTTGGAATGAGCTTAACGAAGGAACAGGTTTCCGGAATCATATCACTGGTACAAGGCTCTGTAGAAGGAATAAAGGCAGAAAACATAAAAATCGTTGATCAAACTGGTAAGAATCTTAGTGAGGCTTTGAATTTAGACGATTCTACAATGATGGCATCGACGAAGATGGAATTAAAGATGAACTTGGAAAACTACTATAAGCAGAAGATAAAGACCCCTTTGGAGAATATATTTGGTGCAGGTCGTGTTGAGGTTATTCCAGATGTTAAACTCAATTGGGAACGGGTAGAGAAACAAATAACCACTTATACAGCGCCAAATAGAAATACCGGATTAATTAGAAGTCAGGAGACAGAACAAGAGATTTCCACGACGCAGCCCACATCAGGTGGTGCAGTAGGAACAGAATCAAATATCCCACCAACTACTTATGAAACAGTGGAGGGAAGTAACTCAACAAATTATCAAAAGAGTCACGAGATCATCAACTACGAGCTTAACCAAATAGTAGAGAACGTCGTTCAAAACTCCGAAGGTGAGATCGAAAATATAGCAGTTTCTGTGGTAATAGATTCGTCTTCAACGGTATTAGAAAACACTCCAAAAGACCAAGTGGAGAGCCTAATCAATTCGATAATTGAGAAGAGCATCGATGCCAACACACCGGAAGGCTCTGTAACATACGCAGTTGCGTTCTTGCCTTTCAGCCAAGAAATTCAGCAGCAGTTTTATCAAGAATCACAAACTATGGCGGATTTGCAAAAGACGCGTACACGACTTGTCTTACTCTTCTTAGCTGCAGTATTGATCTTTTTTGCCACATATCTTGGTTTAATACAATATCGAAAGGTAAGATCAAGAAGATTGATGCAAGAGCGGTATAAAGCGTTGCAAGAACAAGCTCAGCGTACAATAGAATCTATAAGTCAAGAGGAAGTTATACCAGGCGCTGAGGAAGAAAGTTTGATGGAACAATTGAAAACTTATTTGCAACAAGTTGCTGATACGGTACCTGAAGATGTTGCAACTGTGTTGAAAGTATGGATTTCTGAGAAGGGATGATAATATGGCTGGAAAACTTACTGGTAGAAGAAAAGCTGCCATATTGCTTGTAACCATGGGCCCCGAAAAGGCGGCAAAAGTTCTCAAAGGGCTAGATGATTCAGAAGTCGAAGCTTTAACCATTGAGATTGCCAATTTGGGCAAAGTAAGTAATGATGAACGTAAGGCAGTTCTAGAAGAGTTCCAAAGCTTGACAAAAGCTCGTGAGATGATAATCAGCGGTGGTATAGATTACGCCAAGGATATGCTTATAAAAGCCTTCGGTCCAGAGAAGGCGATGCAGATAATAGAAAGGCTTGTATCTAATTTGGCAGTGAAACCATTTGAGTTCATGAAGACAGCCGATGTCGTTCAGATAGTGAATTTTTTGCAATCGGAGCATCCACAAACTATAGCCTTGGTACTGAGTTTTTTGGACGTTAGGGTTGCATCGCAAGTTTTGGGAGCACTTCC
>DPXZ01000045.1:13252-16209 GCA_003526765.1 Fervidobacterium sp. | reverse complement strand
TAAGACAAGCGTACTTGATGAGAAATGCAAGCAAGTTCATAATATTCTTCATCATTTTGTGGTTGATATATCGTATTCTGAGATTCTTTGATAGAAAATACAATACGTTCCACACAATAAAGGCTGTATTCAAAAAATTCTTTAGCATTAGACTTGTCAACGACCTGAACAAAGTGTTCTCGTTCATTGCACACCCAATAGATTCCTTCTACGATTTGAAATGGGAGAACAAACCGGGCCCAGCTGCTGCTACTATACTTTACATCGTACTGTTCTTAGTCCAGGTATTCAAGATTTATTATACAGGTTTTATATTCAACAACGTAGATTTAGTGAATGTGTCTCTCGTATCCGAAAGCTTGAAATTGTACGTTCCAATAGTATTGTGGGTCGTTATGAACTATTTGGTAGGTAACATAAGTGATGGAGAAGGAAGATTAAAGGATATATATGTGGGAACTGCTTATGCGCTCTCGCCGTACATCGTCTTCACAATACCACTCGTCTTACTCTCAAACGTTCTCACATTAAACGAGGCATTCGTTTATCAGCTTGGCTCAGTTGGTATCGTTCTTTGGTGTGTAGTCCTCATCTACACGATGATCATGCAAGTGCACGATTATTCGTTCTTTGGTACGTTGAAGAACATATTGGTAACATTGTTTGCAATGGCAATTGTCTGCTTGGTTGCGTTTATCCTTTACGTTGTCTGGAATCAGGTGTATGCATTCATTTACGATATCGTACAAGAGGTGATCACACGTGTTTAAAAAAATATTTGCCGCACTGTTCATCATATATTTGTGTTTTGTTGGCTCTACAAGTATTTATGCACAAGAAGGCGACTCCAATATTACGAGTCTCAGAACCCTTAGTTCAAATAATTACACGAGGGTGGAGAATGTATCTGGAACGACAAGTAACAACGCAAATATCGTTATAGGTCCAAATTACCAAAAAATAGCAGAAACTAAACAACTCGCCCTTTATGTGGATAAGAGTAATTTTTCTATAAAAATTCAGAATAAGTCTACGCAATATGTTTGGACCTCAAATTTGGAAAAAACAGATGGCGAGAGGCTAAACACACAGTGGGCGAATTTTGCCAAGTCTTCGATTGTTGTCTATTACTACGATAAAGACTTCAACAAAAAGCAGATGACATTGTACGATAATAATGTAACCATGAAGATAGAAAAGATTGGCAATGGTGTCAAGAATTCTATCTCGTTCGGTGATATAGGGGTTAGCTTCGATGTAAAGATCACTTTATACGATGATTACTTTGAAGCGGAAGTTCCGAGCAGCTCGATAACAGATAAGAACGGCCTACTTGTTTCGATAGAACTCTTTCCATTTTTCGGTGCTGTAAAAGATGGTCAAATCAATGGGTACACATTCATACCTGATGGGAGTGGTGCACTCGTCAGGTTTACATCTGACAAGATTGCAGATGAGGCATACATCCAAAGGGTATATGGCATCGACGAGGCATTTATAGAACGATTAGGGACTGGACAATCGAGTACAAGCGGTATAGGAAGCGATGATCTCATCAGCAATATCAGGCCAAAAAGGGTATCTATGCCAGTCTATGGTATGGTACACGGTGTAAAGAAAAATGGTTACGTTACTATGATACAAAGCGGTGCAGAATATGCAAATATAGTCTTCTATCCGGCAGGTGTCTCAACAGATTTCAATTGGATCACGACGGAATTTGTGTACAGAGAGAGATATTTCCAGCCAATAAGTAAGAGCATGGATGGTTTTTTAACGTATCAAAGTGAAAGAAACGATTTCGACGCACGTTTGAAGATAGTGATACTTAGCAACGACGATGCCGATTACGTTGGAATGGCAAAAAGATATCAAAGAGAATTGCTAGACAAAGGTGTGTTGAGGAAGAACATTTTGGATAAAGAGGGAATCGACATCCCCATGAGGGTAGAATTCTTTGGAGGAGAAACGAAAAAGGTACTATTTTGGAATACCGTAGTACCTATGACAACAGCAAATGAAGCAGCCAGCATCTTGGCAGATTTGAGAAGATCAGGAATCAAGAATTTGATGATCATATACAAAGGCATCACAAAGGATGGCTTTTCAGGAACATTTCCCCAAATCTTTCCATTTGAAGAGTCTTTAGGAAGTCAGGCAGCGTTTATGGATTTCTTCAAGACGAACAACACCAACAATTCAAAAGCTGCGTTGTACGTGGATCTAACAACAGCTTACGATCGTGCAAAAGGATTCAACCATCGATACGATATTTCATACAAAATCAACAAACGCCCAATTCAGTTCAGCACAAGTTACGTTGGTGATTATTTCTACCTCACATCATCGGCATCATTGAGAATATTCAATGAGAATCTCAAGAATTTTGTTGATTACAACATATCGTCAATAGCAGTTGATGTAACACCTTCTTTACTAACCTCAACATTCTTGAGCGGTGCAAAGATAACAAGGTCAGAGAGCATAGAGAACTACGAAAGCCTATTCAAGAGAATGAGCGAGAATTTTAAGAGTGTTTCTTTGTATCAGCCGAACGAATATCTCCTACAGTATGCGAATAATTACTTAGATGTGCCACTGTATTCTTCTCAATACATCTTTGAAACAGATACCGTTCCATTCTTGGAGATCGTTCTGAGAGGATATGTGGACATGTACTCACCTCTTTTGAATTATTCACCGGACATAGAAGAGGAATCACTAAGAATGATCGAGTACGGTGTATATCCGTCGTTCCTATTGACAGCACAAGCACCATACTTGTTGATCGATACACCTTCTAAGAACATCATTTCATCCAAATACGATGACCTGAAAGAATCGATGATTGAACTGTACAAAAAGGTGAATAATGCATTGAAGTATGTCAAAAATCAGAGAATAGTTTCAAGGGAAGTGCTCAGCGACAAGATAGTAAAGGTAGGATATTCCAATGG
>DPXZ01000045.1:0-13079 GCA_003526765.1 Fervidobacterium sp. | reverse complement strand
GCAAGAGATTATTTAGTCATGATGGCTGGTGATGCGAGATGAAGAAGTTTAAAAACAGCACGCTGAAGCAAATCTATGGATATCTGTTCATCTCACCGTGGTTACTTGGGTTCATATTTCTTACAGCGTACCCAATGTTGTATTCACTTTATCTGAGCTTCAATAAAGTGAAAATTACTGCTGATTCCGGTATCATAACAGAATTCATAAAATTCGATAATTACAAGTATGCATTTTTCACAGATGTATCGTTCGTGCAATCACTGGTGAATTTTCTCATACAACTCTTGCTCTCGGTACCTGTGATCATAGTCTTCGCATTGGTTATAGCCCTGCTCTTGAACTCTAAGATAAAGATGAAGAACTTCTTCAGAACCATCTTCTTTCTACCGGTCATAATCACGAGTAGTTCAGTGATAAACGAGCTTACACAACAAGGTGCAACTCAGTTACCGGGGCTGTCGGATATACTCAACATCTCTGCTTTAACGGCTACTTGGCCGGTTTATATAGCACAGCCTGTGAATTACATCTTCAACAACCTGATAACGATCCTCTGGTTTTCCGGTATCCAGATATTGGTCTTTTTAGCGGGACTTCAGAAGATAAATGTAAGCATGTACGAAGCAGCAAAGATAGATGGTGCAACTAGTTGGGAAATCTTTTGGAAGATCACTTTACCTGCAATTCAACCGCTGATAATAGTCAACGTAGTTTACACGGTTGTTCTGCTTTCGGCATTTCCTATGAACCCCGTCTCACCGATAATAAGGGATAATATGTTCAATATATCCACTGGATTTGGTTATGCCTCGGCTCTTGCTTGGATATACTTGATATTCCTTCTAGGTTTTGTAGGAATATATGCGCTCTTTACTGTCCGAAGAGGCAGAGATTGATTGGGGTGGTGTGACAAAATGGAAAGGACTGAAAGTAAAGTAAAGTCACCAGAAAAAATGGCAAAAGTCAAAAGAATTCTCCTCGGTGGTAGAGGTAGTTACGGCGTGCTGGGAAATATATTCATTTATATGTTGTTGATAGGGATAGGTTTTGTTTACCTATATCCGCTACTTTACATCTTGGTGAATAGCATGAAAGACCTTGAGGATCTGCTTAATCCAATGGTGAAATGGATTCCCACGCACATATATTTTTCAAATTACGAAAAGGCGTTCAAAGTGCTGAATTATATGCCTACACTAACTCAGACGCTTTATGTTGTCTTGCTTTCAACTATAGCACAAGTTATTTCATCATCACTGATTGGGTATGGATTTGCAAGATACAACTTCAAAGGTAAGAACTTCTTCTTTATACTCATGATAGTAACGTTTCTCATACCGCAGCAAACTCTTATGATTCCACGGTTTTTGATGTTCCAGAAATTGGGATTGTTGAACAGCGTTCTTTCGTTCTTTGTACCTGCCACATTTGGCCAAGGTCTAAACCAAGCGCTCTTCATACTGATATTCTATCAGCTGTTCAGAATGATACCGAAGTCTTTGGAGGAAGCTGCCAAGATAGATGGGGCAAATGACTTCACGGTCTTTGCTAGAATTTCTCTACCACTTGCAACTCCAGCATTCGTGATATCTTTCGTTTTGTCCATGGTTTGGTACTGGAACGAGACATATCTAAGCTCGCTCTATTTTGGTAATGTGATAAAGACATTGCCGATGCAGTTACAAAGTTTTGTAGATTCATATAGATTACTCTTCCCGTCAGGTGCCGTCGTCACCGATAGGTTGAATGAGTCGGTGAGGATGGCCGGTACGCTGTTAACCATAGCACCATTGCTGATAATATACTTCATCGTTGAAAGATGGCTTAGAGAGAGCATAGACAGTGTCGGTATCACTGGTGAATAAGATCAGAGAATGAAGAATATGCGAATATATCCAGAATAGAGGTGGGGTCAATGTGTCGAAAATTGTTCAATAACACTATCTTTGTCTTGTTGATAACTCTGTTGCTGATACCTACATTTACAATAGGTGCAACGAGTACGAGTTCTACGAACGATAGCACTACCAACAAGAAAGAACCTGAGATATTGGAACTCGAGAGTAGGAAGAGTTTTGATTTCTTCTGGCAAGAGGCAAATACGAACAAAGATAGTAAAGGATATGGGCTCATAAGGGATAGGGCACCTGGCAATCCGCAAATTAGTAGTATTGCATCGGTCGGTTTTGGGTTAACTGCCATCGCTATAGGTGCAGAAAGAGGATGGGTAACGTATGAACAAGCATATGAAAGGGTATTGGGTACTCTCAACACGTTATTAAACAACGTACCCCAGGAAAATGGTTTTTTCTACCATTTCCTAGATATGGAGACAGCTAAGAGAGCTTGGAATTCAGAGGTCTCAATAATAGATACTGCCATCGCATTGTGTGGTGCATTGACGGCAGGTGAATACTTCGGTGGTGAGGTAAAGCAAAAAGCAGAACAATTGTACAAGAGAGTTAACTGGCCATGGTTTGTTGACAACAAAGTAAAGCAGTTCTACATGGCATACTCGCCTGAAAAAGGATTTCAAGGGCACTGGGATTTTTATGCAGAGCAGTTCATGCTTTACTTCTTAGCAGCAGGCTCACCGACATTTCCTGCTGATCCGAATTTATTCTATTCATTCCAGAGACATTATGGTTCATACGGTGGAGGGAAACGTTTCATACACAGCTGGTTTGGTTCGATTTTTACGTATCAATTCTCATTTGCTTGGTTTGATTTGAGAAACATGATCGATAAATCCGGTGTTGATTGGTGGGAGAATTCAGTTATTGCGATAACGAGCAATAGAAAGTACTGCATAGACAACAAGGGCAAATTCAAGACATTCGGTGAAAATTCATGGGGTCTCACAGCCTGCGACGGTCCGAAAGGATACGAAGGTAGATATGGTACGCCGCCATCTGGATACAACAACGATCAACATTACGTAGACGGTACCGTACCACCTGCAGGTGCCGCCGGGTCTATTGTATTCTTACCAGACGAATCGATAGCAGCTTTGGAGTATTACTACAAAAACTATCCGCAACTTTGGGGAAAGTACGGTTTCAAAGATGCATACAACATCGATGTTAAGCCAGCGTGGTATGCTCAAGATGTGATTGGAATAGACAAAGGCATTACACTGCTGATGATCGAAAATTACAGAAGTGAGTTTGTCTGGAAGTACTTCATGAAGAACGCCTATGTGCAAAGTGGAATCGAAAAGGTTGGGCTGAAGAAGAAAAACTAAATGGCCCACTAATTAAAAGTGATTACAAAAGTACGGGAGATACAACACATTTGATAGATGGAATGCCTTTCAATATGCATTGCCCAACCGCTCGTAGGTTGGGCTTTTTTACTATTTTTAGAACAGAATCTGATGCAAATTCGATATTTATAGTATAATTAATCTGAAGAGAAATTACAATTAACTGAGAATAGGAAGGTAGAGGAGGGAATGGCTTTGAATAGGTCTTTCCAGCAACATTATGAAAAGTATGAGAGATATGAAAAGGGTGAGCGCGATGAGAAACAAATGCGTCGCAAGGAGAGTAAAGGAGAATATTATTTTCTGATTTTAGTGGGATTCATAACGTTTGTCTTTGGTTTCATCTCACTTGCGGTGTATCTGGCAATACTGTATTTGGCACCCGTGGTGTCGAACTTGACAGGTTTAACCTTCATCAATTCAAGGTATTTTCTCTTCATACTGATAATGCTCACGACTAGTGGTTTTTTCATGAGCGCATATCCATTTTCCAAGGCAATCAATGGAAATTCTTCATTCCATATAATTCTTGCATTCGTATCTTCAGGTGTCGCACTTGGAGTCCAAGTATTCAAATTGGCGTTTACAGGCCCTACTTGGGTTGGAATTGATTTGTTGCAAGAAAATGGAAACACGGTTGAGATGATGTATTTAACGGCGATCTATTTTGTTTATTCACTTGTGCTCTTTGTCCTTGAATTCACGATTTTGAGAAAAGAATTTTCAGAATGAAGGTTGAGTGGCTTGCATGATTTACATAGAAGATGTTGATGATATGGCAGATATCAAAGATGCTGCAGAGGCTATCAAGGCAGAGAAAGAAAATGGCATGAAGGTATTGGGCATCGTTGTAGAATACAATCCTTTCCACTTCGGTCATTTGAATCATTTACATCAATCGATCGAATTGGTGAGACCAGAGTATGTGGTTGCAGTGATGAGTGGTAACTTCTGTCAACGTGGCGAACCTGCGATGATAAACAAGTTTGCAAGGGCGGAAATTGCACTAAGGTACGGGGTAGATGTTGTCTTCGAACTTCCGACTCTTTATGCGATACAAGATGCAGGTGGTTTCGCATTAGGCTCAATTGGCATACTTGAGAGAACCGGAGTGGTAAGCGATATCGTCTTTGGAAGTGAGAGTGGGGATTTGGAGTTCATCTCGAGAGTAGCAAATCTCTTAACTTATCAATCGCCCGAATTCGAACAATCTTTCAAACGACAATTGAAAAGAGGATATTCGTATCCAAATGCCAGAAAATATGCACTTATGGAAGTATTAGACGACAAGATGGAGAGACTTTCTAAATCTAACGATATCTTGGGTATAGAATATGTCAAGGCATTGTTGAAATACAACAGTAAGATAAGGCCACATGTTATCCAGAGAGTAGGTGCAGATTACAACGATGAGGATTACAAAGGACGTTTCTCATCGGCAAGTGCCATAAGAAAGGCAATAGCAAGTGGAGATTTTTCGAAGATTGGTGATGCAATACCAGACTGGACGTTTAAAGTAATGAAGGATGAGTTTGAAAAAGGACGTGGGCCTGTGTTTTGGAAAGATTTGTCCTTTATCTTGGCGTTATTCAGAAAGATGAATAGAGAAGATTTCGAAAAATATTATAGTTTCAACGAAGGCTTAGATTTAAGATTCGTAGAATCGTCACGGAATGCAGGAGACATTCAAGATTTCATAGATAAAGTGAAGACAAAACGGTTTACTTATTCAAGGATTAGAAGAGCTATGTTGCACGTGTTATTTGATATGGACAAAGAAAAGGTTGAATTAAGCAATGAAATGGGGCCACAATATCTAAGATTGCTTGGTTTTACTGAAAAGGGTAGAGAGTTGTTGAAGATCATGAAGAAGAAGTGCACGATACCAATCATATCAACGGCCTCGTTGTACAAAAACATATTGGACGAGACTCAAAAGAAGATGTCTGAAGGTAAAGGACATTTCGAAATAGAGCCTGGATTGTACACATGGCAGTTCGAAAAAGACATACTTGCAAGCGATCTGTACACGCTCATGTATCCAAATAAAAAAGAGGCAGTTGCAGGTATGGATTTCCGTCAACCAGTTCGCGTTTAGAAAGAAGTTTCGAATCAAGGTATCTTAGACCTACAGGCCTGTGAGTAGTTTATGAGGAAGGTGAAATATCGGTGTCAAATGTTGACAAAATGCATACTGGGAATGAAATGACGAACGAAATCGTCATAGTGCCCAGCGAGAAAGAGACGAATATAGAGGGTTACTACTACATACCAGATTACGACGTACTACCAAATGAAAATTTAAGGCCATCTTGGTACGTCAGGGCTCGAAGAATATACGCACTCTATCTAGCATCACTGAATAAATTAAAGGCAGTTGCAACTCTTAGATCTCTACTCCACTATGTGATGCCTCCAAGGATGCTGAGAAAATATACGATTGAGATTAAAGTTGGAGATATACTCGGAGATGTGGAAGAACTTTTTTCAAACCTTGGTTACGAAAGAGTCTTCAATGTCCGAGAAGGTGGAACATTTTCGATAAGGGGCGAGATTGTAGATTACGTTGGTCCAGACAATGTGCCTGTGAGATTGGAACTATACGGTAACCTTGTAGAAGAGATCAGAAGGTTCGATACAAAGACGCAGAGGACCATTGAAAAGCTCGATAGTGCACTCATCTTACCTGCCAGAGAGTTTGTGTATGAAGGTAGTGTTGATGTTGCCTTAGAACCCGGTGAGGAACAATTCACGGGAAAATATGTGACGGGGACATTTGCCGATTACAACGTCAAGTTGTACGTTGCCGATAAAAAATCTGTTGTGGAGCATTTTACACTCTTTGAACGGGAGATCAGGCAGTCTTTTCAATCGGAAGAAAAGAAATGGGAATACAAGGCTTATGGAATTCTGGATCAAGATGTACTCTTGAGTAATGCAGTAGAGATAGAATTACCCGAAGAACGGAAGACTTTGCATAAGCACGAAGAAGCGTACGCACCATCGACACCGATCATTTCGGAAGACGAACTACAACCGGGTGATATCGTTGTACACAAAAAGTATGGCATTGCAAAATTCAACGAACTGAAAAAAGTTGAAGTCAATGGTAAGGAACGTGAATTCATTGTCCTTGGATTCTCTGATTCCATCCTCTACGTACCAATCGAACGGATTGACCTAATAGATAAGTACGTTGGTGATAATGCAAATTTACGACTAGATTCTTTGAAAAAGGCGACATGGTCGAAGAAGGTTTCAAAAGCCAAGAGGAGTATCCAAGAACTTGTGAGGGAAATGTTAGTCATCCAGCAAGTTCGAAGTACGGTACAAGGTATCTCACTTCCCGGTGATGTTGATCTTGAAGAGCAGTTCTCAAAGACGTTTCCATACGTAGAAACACCTGATCAAATGCAGGCGATCGAAGAAGTATTCGAAGACCTTGCTAGTGATAAGCCGATGGACAGATTGCTAGTTGGTGATGCCGGATATGGAAAGACCGAAGTTGCAATTAGGGCGATCTTTAGAACGGTTGTGTCTGGTAAACAAGCCGTGCTACTTGCACCAACAACGGTTTTGGCAAAGCAGCACTACGACAACATCGTAGAGAGATTCACACCGTTTGGTATACGCGTGGCGTTACTGAACAGATTTACAACGAAAAAAGAACGTGAGACTATACAGAAAGAATTGAGAACAGGTAAGATAGATGTACTGATAGGCACGCACAGCGTGTTACAACACATTTCTTTTGCAGACCTTGGATTAGTGGTGATAGATGAAGAACAGAAATTCGGTGTTGAACAGAAAGAATTGTTCAAAAAGTTCAGAGTCAATGTGAACGTACTATCCATGAGTGCTACACCTATACCCCGTACATTGCACATGGCCGTATCGAGCTTGAAAGACCTCTCTGAGATAAAGACTCCGCCGTTTGGCAGAAAAGAGATTCAAGTTCACATAGGACCTGTTGATGAAAGAATCATCAGACTTGCGATCCTTAGGGAAGTAAATAGAGGTGGGCAAGTGATATACGTGCACAACAGAGTTAATTCGATATACGATGTTTACAACAAACTCAAAGATTTAGTACCGGATGTCTCTGTCGTGATAGGACACGGACAGCAGAATAAGACCGAGCTTAAGAGATCCATCGATAATTTCTTCCATGGCAAGGCAGATGTCTTACTATGTACAACGATCGTAGAAAATGGTGTGGACGTTCCAAATGCAAACACCATAATTGTAGATGATTCACATCGCTATGGCCTCTCGCAGCTTTATCAACTTCGTGGTCGCGTCGGTAGGAGTGATAGAGTTTCATTTGCGTACTTTTTCTATCCAAAACACGTAAATGAGAAAGTTGTGGAAAGATTGTACGCAATAAAGTCGTACGTAGGGCCGGGAAGTGGCATGAAGATAGCGATGCGCGATATGGAAATTCGTGGAGTTGGCACAATCTTCGGGCTCGAGCAACACGGATTCATCAACGATGTTGGGCTCAATTACTACCTTGAAATGCTCAACGATACGGTGATGGAAAGTAAAGGACTTATGCTCAACAAAGTGGACACTGAAGTGGAAGGTATCGTTGGAAGTATCGTCATACCAGAATTCTACATATACGACCCATTTGAGCGTATGAGATTCTACAGAAGGATCGCATCTGCAACAACCATCGGGGAGTTAGAAGACATCGGCAGCGAGTTGGAAGATAGATTTGGAAAGTTGCCAGAGAGTGTGACTAATCTACTCGACAATGCGATGCTGAGAATATTCTTGTGGAACCACGGTGTGAAAAAGGCAACGATAAGTGATTTAGGACTCGTCGTTGAATTCAAGGATGGATACTTGGAGAAGTTTTCGGAAAAGTACATATACAACGAAAAGGAAAATAGCTACATGTTCTTCCTGAATATCGACGATTTGGTAGAGGGACTTAAGAAGGTGCAAGTATGAGAGTTTTTGGATTAGTACTTGAATCTTACGGAAAGTACGTGAAAGTGAGGACAAGAGATGGCGAGGTTATTATAAAGAGTGATAAGAAGGCACCTAAAGAGGGAACGAAGATAGAAATGAAAGACTTTGGACAGGGCGACTATAAGGCCAAGGTGTTGGCAAAAAGACCGGGTAAATTCGATGAATTACCAAATGTGAGGTTCATTGAAATCTCCGAACGACTCGTTGATGAAATGTCTCGCAACTCTACTAACAAATTGGACAGGGACGACCTCGTTGTAAATATCGCCTTGTTCATCGAAGAATTGTCGAAAAGAATAGATGTAAATAGTGCATTTTTACAAAAATTTCAGAAGTATATGAATGGGGAATTCGACGGTAACACAGAATTAGCAGATTTTGAAAATTACATAAATCTGCTTTCTGGGAGATATGGCCTTAAGAAGTCGAAAAATGGCATCGCCTTTTTAAATAGAGCGCACGGGACTTTTCAAGTGTTTGTAGGTGATGATTCAATACTTGGCAAAATCGACGGTGATTCGATCACACTTTACTTTTCAAAGATGCCAGAGAACGTTGAAGAACTCGAACGGAATTTGAGAAGGTCATTCTCCTTTGTATCTTTCAAATTGGAGGGATTTGTCGATGGAACCTACGTATGATGTGTCATCAGCACAAGAGTGCACGAAGAAAGTTGCAATTGCACTAAGATACAATCCCGAGAGAGACTTTGTCCCCTTTGTTGTTGCAAAAGGAAAGTGTGAGCTGGCAAATAGGATAATTGAGAAGGCAAAAGATAGTAATGTACCGATCGTCAAATCTCCGGAATTGGCAAACGAGTTATTTAAGCTCGAGCTACTTGAGATGATTCCAAACAAGCTTTACGTTGCCGTTGCCGAGGTCTTGGCGTTTATTCAACTTGGATTAAATAAATAAGGGAAAAATCAAATTGTAAAATCGTTAAATCGAGGAGGTGTACTGTATGAAGGTCAATGGACGAACAATTGTGTTATTTATCTTGTCTATCTTAACCATCGGTACCTTGGCATTTTCGGAAGTGAGCTTTCAGATAATAATAAACATTGGAAATGCAGTACCAAAGGACCTACCAGAATATTCTGTTCTTCTCTACGCTGGTGAGTCTCACGTCCCAATTTTCATAGACGGTCAATATGCGGGTGAGACGAACGTTTTTGGCCAATTAGCCGTCACATTCACAGGTGGAGGGCAACATATCGCTTGGGCGAAGAGCAGCGATTGGTATAGAAGTTACGAACAAGTCATCTTCTTCGTTGAAAAAGAGCCAAAAATAGTCTACCTAACACCGACGCTCCGTGGTAAATTGACGATCTTTTCAAATAAGTACCCAGTTTACGTCTATCTAAAAGACAGTGTCTTGCTTGGAACGGTTGAAAAGGATAGTGAGCCCCTCATCGTACCGCAAGGAAACTATGATTTGATATTCTGGGTGCCGGGATACGAAAATATCAAAAAGAATGTTAACATACAATCGAAGCAAGAAAATCCCATATGGTTAGAGTTCGTTGAATCACCGTTCAATGTGGAATTGAGGATCGTCCCTGAGACTTTCTCGCCAAATGGTGATTGGACGGATGATACGACAATTATCAAAATATATTCCTCAAAAGAAGCGACCGGAACTATTCAAATTAAGGATTTTTCTGGTAAAATAGTGTATAACGAAGCAATTCATGTAAAACCAGGCTTAACAGAGATCACATGGAATGGAAGTGGCGCAAGCGACGGTACGTATACCGCCAGTGTTTTGTTATATGATGGAATCGAGACAATAACTAAAGAGGCAAAAGTTACGATAGATACGAGTAAATATACTTACGAAAAGGAAATCATCTTAAGTATCACTGGGGCGTTCTTGGCATTATTGGGATACCTGATATACCAAGACGTGACGAGTAATTGAGTCGATGAGTGATGTTTCCAGATGCTAATCGATGAAAGAATGGCAGAAATGATAAAATATTCGAAGGGTTAATAGACTCGAGAACTGGAGTTAAAAGGAGAGGTGCAGGAAATGATCACATATGAACAAAGGCAACAAATAGAGGAGCTCAAGAAGAAGTACGAAGACATCATCGAGGTCTTTCATCCAGAAGACAAAGGTGAGAGACTCAGAGAATTGGAAGAAGAGAGCTTAAAGCCAGATTTTTGGACTGATCAAAAGAAAGCACAGCAAGTTAACAGGGAAATTCGGATGATCAAAAAGATAGTAGAAGATATGCGTAAAATAAAATCACTATTTGAAGACTTGGAGGTAGGAATTGAATTAGCGGAAGAGGATCCATCGATGGAAGAACACGTCGAAAGTATAATTGGTGAGATTTCAAGAAGACTCAGAGACTTTGAATTGGAACTGATACTGAATGGTAAATTCGATGATTCTAACGCATATCTTACAATCCATCCAGGTGCTGGTGGAACAGAATCCCAAGATTGGGCATCGATGTTATTGCGTATGTACACGCGTTGGGCTGAGAGAAGGGGCTACAGCGCAGAGCTCGTTGATTACCAAGAAGGCGAAGAGGCGGGGATAAAGAGTGCAACGTTGTACATAAAGGGTGATTTCGTCTACGGGTATCTAAAATACGAACGTGGTGTCCATAGATTAGTGAGAATATCACCCTTCGACGCAAACAAGCGAAGACATACTTCTTTTGCATCGGTAAACGTGTTACCAGAGATAGAAGACGACATAGACATAGAAATTAGGCCGGAGGATTTGAGAGTTGATACGTATAGGGCGAGTGGTGCGGGTGGCCAGTATGTGAACAAGACAGAATCTGCAATCAGAATAACGCACATACCAACTGGCATAGTAGTCTCTTGCCAGATCGAACGCTCCCAGCTTCAAAACAGGGAAACTGCAATGAAGATGCTCAAGGCCAGGTTGTACCAACTTGAAGTAGAAAAGAGAAGAAAACAAATCGAACAGATACAAGGCGAATTGAGAGAGATCAGTTGGGGTAACCAGATAAGATCTTACGTCTTCCAACCGTACACGATGGTAAAGGACCATCGGACGGATGTAGAGACTGGAAACATAGAGGCAGTAATGGATGGAGAAATAGATGAATTCATAGAAGCTGAGCTCGTCTACTATGCCAAACTTGGATTAAATGAGTAAGATAATTTAAGACAAATACTGATGAGTGAGAACTTGAGGGAGTGGGGAATTCATGGCTGATAAACCAAAAGTTTTTGTCGTAACCTCGGGAAAAGGTGGAGTGGGAAAGACCACGTTTACTTCCAATCTTGGTTGTACATTAGCCAAGATGGGAGAGAGAGTCTGCTTACTAGATGCGGACATCGGACTAAAGAACTTGGATGTTGTGCTTGGACTTGAGAACAGGATAATATACACATCTTTCGATGTTGTGAACGGTACAGTCTCTGCAAAAGAAGCACTTGTAAAGCACAAGCAATTGAAGAACCTGTATTTGCTTGCAGCGTCTCAAGTTGCTACCAAAGAGATGATGGCACCAGAAGATATGAAAAGAATGGTACAGGAGATATACGATGATTTCGATTACATACTCATAGACTCACCTGCAGGTATAGAGAGAGGTTTTAGAAATTCGGTGGCTCCTGCTGAAGCTGCGTTTATAGTAACTACTCCGGAGATACCTGCGATATCTGATGCAGACAGAGTTATAGGCCTTCTTGAGAACTACGGATTTACGGAAGATAGGATGTTCATCGTCCTAAACAAATTCAAAGCGAACATGGCAAAACGCGGCGATATGCTCGACAAGAACGATGTGGAAAAAGCACTTGCAATGAGGTTGATAGGTGTTATACCTGATTCTGAAGAAGTGATCATCGCAACAAATAAAGGGATTCCTGCGGTGCTCGAAGATGGTGTAGTGATAGGGAAAAGTTTTGAAAACATCGTGAGACGGATAAAGGGGGAAGAGATTCCGATCGACGATGATTTAAAAGGAGTCTCAAAAGGTTTTATTTCTTCTCTGCTTTCAATGTTTAAGAAGAGGTGAGGGTGATGTGGATCGTTGACATATTCAAGAGAAAGAATAGACAACACAAGCAGACGAAGTCACCGAAGGAAGAAGCTGCTGAAAGATTGGAGACTATGCTCTCGAGAAGACGTGAAATAGTCAAGATGATACCGGTGGAAGAGTTTGAAGCAAACTCTGAGGAGATAAAGTATGCAGTCATCGAAACACTCTCCAGAAAATTCAACATTCCACCTGAAAAGGTACGTGTGGACTATCACGAGCAGAACGGATACGTTGTCATAGTAACGAATGTCAACTTCAAATGAAGAGAATGGTTGGCTATTTTATTGATTTGAAGGAGTGAATAACCATAGAAAACACCAGCAAAGTGAGAAGAGTAATCTTGTTTTCGATAATTATAGCTACTATCTTCATGTTATCTGGTTGTGCGTATTTATTGAGTCAGGTGGTTTCTGGTGGGAATCAAGTACAGTACGAATTGAATTTTTACGTGAATGGATTACCTAACGACTTCGTTACTTGGTCTACTGGATACAAGTTTTCAGATATCACGATAAACAATGTCTACGTACCGATAGATTTTACTATCAGCGGCGCTTCCGGAAATGTTCTAGGAAGTGACGAGGATTATCTTTTCAATGGTGTTGTAGAAACAAAGCCGTATTACTTGTTAGTAACATCCCAGGGTACCAGTTTGACGATATCTGCAGATTACATAATCGATGCAGCAACGAGCACAAGCTCTGATGCAACTGAGATTTCGATATCATTTGTCTCGCAAAGTAAAAGTATAGATCCAAATGTCCAACGCTACTACGTCATATTGGATGTACCGTATC
>DPXZ01000060.1 GCA_003526765.1 Fervidobacterium sp. | reverse complement strand
TATATTTCGATGGGAAAGACGTTTTCAAAGAGTTAAGAACGTATAGAAGCATCGTGTCTTACGTATCTGAAAATGGAAGTTACGTACCAGAATTGAGCGTTCTAAGTAATTTGGAGTACTTTTCGAAAATATTCAACTCTAGTGAGAATATTCAGGAAATATGTGAAAAAGTTGGTATAGCAGAATTCAAAGACAAGCGACCAACCGAGCTTTCAAGAGGACAAAGGCAGAGATTAGCGCTAGCAGTGAGTATGCTAAAACAAGCCAAGATAGTCTTGTTGGACGAGCCTGCAGAGGGTCTGGACATTGAAACAAAGGCAATAGTAAAGAACACTGTGAGAAACTATAAAAGGCTTGGAAAACTTGTGATTTACGTTACGCACGATGAAGATGAGATAGAGGATGTGTGTGACAAGATCATAGCACTTAGAAGAGGGAAAACAGTATTTTTTGGTACAGTCGATGAATTCTGGAACAAGTACGAGAAATATTATGCGGTGACACATCTAGTTGATGATGAAAAGAGAACGGAAATAATGAGTCTTGATCAACTGAAAACAAGAAAATTTGTGCTCAATGTTGTTCACATTAGGAATCTTGGATTGAGAGAGATATTGAACCTTGCAGACAATTCCGTTGAATCACCAGATTACGTTCAATCATCTTCAAGGTTGAATTTGGAGGAGTGATGTTGTGATATTGGAGGGTAAATTTGCAACACTTAGGCCTTTGGAATTATGGGATGGGCGCGAACTGGCAAAGTATTTAAATAGAGAAGAATTGAAAGAATACACAAGCCTTGTTTTTCCCATCAACACATTCTTGGAAGAAGAATGGATCAAGAGAAACGCAATAACGCACAATAACATAGTCTTTGCAATAGAGTCGAATGGAGTTTTGATAGGTACCGCAGGACTCAGTTCAATAGATTGGACGAGTAGAAGTGCCGAATACGGTATTGCTATCTACGAGTCAACTTTTTGGAACAAAGGGATAGGTACAGAAGTGACGATGCTGATTCTCAAATATGCATTCGAATATCTGAATCTCAACAGAGTTTCGTTGAGAGTTTTTGAGAACAATCCAAGAGCATTCCACGTTTACGAAAAATGCGGATTCATACAAGAAGGTAGAGAGAGACAAGGCAGGTACTATCGAGGACACTACTGGGATGTCATACACATGAGCATTTTAGCAGACGAATATTGGAGAAACAAGTCTGAAAGTTGAACTACAACTTTAAATTAATGGTCAAAATATATGAAATATATAAAAAAAGTACGACAGGAGGTGATTTAGATGATGTTCTATGATCCAACTATTATTCTTCTCATACCCGCAGTTCTTCTTGCTTTGTGGGCTCAGATTACTGTTCAGTCGAGGTTTTCTCACTATTCACGTGTGAGATCTACAGTTGGTATGAACGGAGCGCAGCTTGCCAGATTCATCCTTGATTCTGCAGGGCTTTACGATGTAAAGATCGAGACTATACCAGGCTCTCTGACAGATCATTATGACCCAAGAACAAAAGTAGTAAGACTCTCACAATCGACTTACTCGAGTGAATCTATAGCGGCTTTAGGTGTTGTAGCACATGAAATAGGGCATGCAATTCAACATGCAAACAATTACGCACCACTCGTGATTAGAAACGCGATTGCACCCGTAGCACAGTTTTCATCGAATTTGGCGTGGATATTCTTCATAATTGGACTTATTACCGGTGCGTTTGGTCTTGCGCAATTTGGTATTTACCTTTTTGTCGCGGTTGTTGCATTCTCGCTTATAACGCTCCCTGTGGAATTCAATGCAAGTAGTAGGGCAATTAAAATCTTGCAAACAAATCTGGCAATGCCGCAAGAAGAACTGAAGGGAGTCAAATCTGTTCTTGGTGCAGCTGCAATGACCTATGTAGCTGCAACGCTCATGGCAATATTGCAACTTCTTAGGATGATATTCATAGCAAGAGGTAGAGACTGATCAGTAGTTTGAAAGAATCTTTTGAAAGAAATTAAAGCGCCGCGGGCTCATTACCCGCGGTTTTGTTTTTGCTTGGCAAGAATTATTGAAAAAGAGGAAAACTTTAAAATTCAAGGCTTGTTGATGATGTCTTTAAGTATATCTATGAAGATATCATAAAGTCCGCAGTCATGAGAAGATGAAAATGGTTTGGAAAATTGTGGGAATTGTTCAATAAATGCTGCTCTCTCCATTTCAACTACCTTCCAATCTCCTCTCTTGACAGGCCCTGTAAGTGCTACGTCAATCGGAAATTTTGAAATATTATCACCGACGGTTTGAAGTAGATGTGAGATCAACTCTCGGGCAGTCTTTTCATCTAACCCTATTTCTTCGTATATCTTCTCAGAGAGACTTGCCAGTCCAACTGTGAAGTTGCTCGAAATCACTGCGGCTAAATGATAAAGCACTTTCTTATCCGTTGGTACGATGAAATATCTTCCACCAATAATATCAACAATTTCTTTTGCAACTTCTAATCCACTATCACATCCTTCTAACCCAAATAACACGTCTTTGAATGAAACATTCTCGTCTGCTACTGCACAATTAGGGTGCATCGAAGCAGGATTCCAAGAACGTGGGAGGATTTGAGAAGGATGGAATCCACTGAAGTGGATTGCGGTTATTTCACCAACCTTTCCATTCACCAACGTTTCGGCATCTTTCAAAACAGAATCGCTCAAGCCAAATAAGACTATACCGTTGAGCAGAAAATCCTGACTGTAGGTTACCGGAGTGGCACCTATACGTTCGGCCAGGGACTTTGCTTTTTCAAACTCGCGAGATAACACATAACCAAATCTCACTTTACCCAACAAGTTATGTGATATAGCAGAAGAGACTTTACCCGTACCAACTACATTAACCAACTGTGCAAAAACCTCGCTCATAGCACATCCTTCCTTTAATTACAAACCGCCAAATCGTGATTTACAAATTTCATCAAGTACGGCATTTACCATTACATTGACATCGTTAGAATCAACACATTGAAGTATACTTTGGATCCTATTATCTAAAATTGTCTCTGCGTGCTTTTTCATCCTTCTACTTGCTCTCTGAGAGATCTCACCAGTTTCGTAAAGGTGTATCCTATGTTTTTCTATCTGCTGATACAACTCATCTATACCCCTACCAGAAGTTGCTACGCTCATAACTATCGGCTTCTGAACCTCTGAGAAATTCAATACGGTCTCCAAGTTCATCTTTAAAAGTTCTGCACCATCCATATCAGCCTTATTTACGACAAAAACATCAGCAATCTCCATGATACCCGCTTTCATAAGCTGTATCTCGTCACCAGAACTTGGGGAGAGTACCAAAACTACTGTATCTGCTACGTAGGCAATGTCGACTTCGCTCTGCCCAGCACCAACTGTCTCGATGATGATATAATCGAAACCGTACAATTTGTATAACATGATAACGCCAAACACCGAATCGTTCAATCCGCCAACGTTACCTCGACTTCCCATGCTTCTGATAAATACACCATCATCAGAGAAATGCCTTTTCATGCGTATTCTATCGCCAAGTAACGCTCCACCGGTGAACGGACTCGACGGATCAACTGCAATGATTCCCACCCTTTTTCCTTCTCTTCGCAGTATAGAAACATATGCATCCGTCAAAGTACTTTTGCCCGCCCCAGGACTGCCAGTTACACCAACGATGTGGCTTTTCGATTGTGCCAATATTTCCTGGAGTTCTCCTTGAAGATAGAATATCAACTCAGGATCATTCTCAAAGAGACTGATCGCTTTAGCGAGTGCTATCTGATCCCCTTTTCTTAGTCTCTCTAGCAGACCATCAAGCTGTGCAGATTTTTGACTTGATACTAACCTATCCGATTTATCCGATTCCATGCTCACCTGAATCACTCACTTACCTTTTGTCCAACAATCTCTTCCACCTTACTAACAATATCAGATATTGGAGTACCTGGGCCGAAGACTGCTGCAATCCCCATTTTCATCAACTGTTCGCCATCATCTGCAGGAATGATTCCACCGACAAAGATTGGAACGTGGAATTGGTGTTGATCCATCAGTTCTAAGATCCTTTTACAAACGCTCATATGCGCACCCGAGAGGATAGATAAACCAATCATATCAACATCTTCTTGCATGGCAGCTCTTACTATCTCTTCCGGCGTCTGCCTCAATCCTGTGTAAATGACCTCCATGCCCGCATCTCTAAGACCACGTGCCACAACTTTTGCACCTCTGTCGTGACCATCAAGACCTGGTTTTGCGATAAGTACTCTAATCTTTCTGCTCCCCATCAAAAATCACCTCTCAACATATCGATTGATGTATTTTCTTCTCACTGTTTACTTGTGTACTATTTATTTTATCACCGCAGCTTTCAATTTCAAACAGTTCCTAATAGTACCAAATATCAGAACCTATTAACAATCGTAAATAAACAAGACATATCTTGAGTATCTGCTTTGACATATTGATTATCCTGTCCATTCTCGCATATTCCTTGACTGTCGTGTGAAAAAACAGAAGGTAGTAAAATGATTACCACCTTCTGTTTTTGTAATTAATAATCTGAGTAATGAGTTACATATTATTCGTAGTTATTCGTAATTATTCAATCTCATTCATTCACTCAAAACATTGAAAATTACTCGAGTTCTACAAGAACATCGCCAGTATCGACCGTTTCTCCTTCTTTGACCTTTATGCTCTTTACGATACCAGGTTTATCTGAAACAATATCGTTCTCCATCTTCATTGCTTCCAAAATGAGGAGTTTCTGACCATATTCGACTTTTTGTCCTGTACTAACCAAGATTTTCAGTATGACGCCAGACATTGGAGCAACTATCTTTGCACTGGCTGAGCTACTTGATACTGATGGTTGTTCCACAGGTTTTACATTCTCTTCTTTTACTTGCTGTACCGGTTCTTGCCTTGTCACGGGGGCTGGAGCGCTTACTGGAGCAACTGGCGTTTCTGACTGTTTTTGTTGTACTTGAACAGATGAACCACCCACTTCTTCGACTTCTACAACGTACTCTTTACCGTTAACTCTAACTGTGAATTTTCTTACCATCTATTTCCACCTCTCCATCCATGATTTCTCCATTCGACCCAATCTCTTTGCCCCTTGGTGCTATTGGTACTACGAGCGTTTCCTTTTCTGTATATTGATCTTACTGTCACATCATCACCCATGACAGTGTAAATTGCGGCAAATACAGCAGCTATTTCTTCTTCAGATGCATAAAGTTCAACGTTACCATTTTGCTGTGCTGTACTCTCCGTCAGCTCAGATGGTAACTTCTCTTGCCCAGAAGAAGGTGTCCTTATCTTTCTGTTACTTCCGGACGAAAAAAGTGCCATGAGTCTGAATATGGAATACAATATCACAAATATTACAAGTACTGTCGTTATACCTACTATGAAAACAACAATCTCATTTGGTTCGTTCATCATCTCACCTCAAATTGTCTACAAAATGTATTGATTGTAGGTTAGAGACTATTTGCAATAAGTTATAGTGGTATATTACCGTGCTTTTTCTTTGGACGTGCTTCGACTTTGGTTTCCGAATATTCTAATGCCTTCTCTATCCAATTCCTTGTCTCTCTCGGGTCGATCACGGCATCCACGTAACCTCTGGAGGCCGCTACGTAAGGATTTGCAAAAGCTTCTCTGTATTCTTCTATCTTCTGTTTTCTCGTTTCTTCGGGATTCTGTGAGCTATCTATTTCTTTCTTAAATATTATGTTCGCCGCTCCATCTGGCCCCATAACTGCAATTTCGGCGGTTGGCCAAGCAGCAACAAAATCTGCTCCAAGGTGTTTACTTCCCATAGCAATATATGCACCACCGTATGCCTTCCTCAAAATGATGGTGATTTTCGATACAGTTGCCTCACTGTAAGCATAGAGCAATTTGGCACCATGTCTGATGATTCCACCATGTTCTTGCTTTACTCCCGGTAGGTATCCGGGTGTATCGACGAATGTAATGATTGGTATATTGAATGCATCCAAAAATCTTATGAACCTCGCTGCTTTGTCCGATGAGTCTATATCGAGTACACCTGCCAAGACGTTCGGTTGATTTGCAATGATCCCAACCGACCTACCATTTATTCTCGCAAATCCCGTTACAATGTTCGTTGCAAAGTGTTCGTGCACTTCGAAAAATGTACCATCGTCAACAACTCTTTTGATAACTTCTTTTACATCGAATCCCTTTTTTGAATCAACTGGCACTATGGTATGTATATCCTCAATAGCTGGCGCGCTAAAAGATTCCTCACAAGCGGGCTCTTCCATGTTGTTTTCTGGAATGTAGGAAAGAAGTTTCTTTACTATCTCCATTGCGTGTCTATCATCCGTTGCCAAAAATTGAGCATTCCCACTCTTTGAATTGTGTACGTATGCACCACCTAAATCCTCTTTAGATATATCCTCACGAGTGACCGCTTTTACAACATCTGGACCTGTGATAAACATCTGTGCAGTCTTATCTACCATTACGACAAAATCTGTTATTGCTGGAGAATAAACAGCGCCACCAGCACATGGACCTGCGATCACAGTGATCTGAGGTATAACCCCTGAAGCAATAGTGTTTCTGAAGAAAATTTCACCATAACCATAGAGGGAATCTACACCTTCTTGGATTCTTGCACCGCCAGAGTCGTTTATACCAATAAGAGGTATCCCCATCTTCAATGCCAAATCCATAACTTTCATGATCTTCTTTGCATGCATCTCGCCGAGTGATCCACCTCTAACTGTAAAATCCTGCGAAAATGCAGCAACGGGTCTGCCATTGACTTTCCCTATACCCGTGACAACACCATCTGCTGGAAGCTCCATTTTATCCAAACCAAACGCCGTATTTCTGTGTTCGACGAACTTGTCGACTTCTTCAAAAGTACCGGGGTCGAACAAGAGTTCCAATCTTTCCCTTGCAGTCAATTTCCCTTCACTGTGTTGCTTTTCGATTTTATCCTGTCCACCGCCAAGTTCTATCTTCTTTTCTAGTTCGTGCAACCTTTGTATCAACTCATCCATCTATTTCACTCCCCTCACTATTTTGTTGGTTTATCAACAGCATCATACAAATATCTTTGAATATCTTCAATGGCCGCCTTCCACAAGTTCTACAAGCACACCACCAGTCGTTTTTGGATGTAGGAAAAGCACCCTTGTATTCCCAGCACCGAGCTTTGGTTCTTCAGATAATGGCTGTATACCATTTTCTCTAGCCAACTTGACAGCCTCATTGATTTCTGATACATTGAATGCAATGTGGTGTATACCTTCTCCCTTTTTCTCTAGAAAACCTGAGACTTCGGAATTATCGTTCATCGGTTCAAGCAACTCGATACGAGTGTCACCAACTTTTATAAGATACACCCTTAACCCTCTGTCTGGTAGTTCTTCAATTTCTGAAACTTGCAAGCCAAGGAAGGTCTCATAAAATTTCAATCTTTCTTGAGCATTCTTTACTGCTATACCAATGTGGTCGATCTTATTCGTATGCACAAAATCAGCCCCCTTTTCATCTCTCATCCATATATTTCATATATAAAAATATTAGGCACGATATTAGACGCAATCACTAGCAGATCAACAATAAGACAAATTACATGTACGTCACCTATTGTACGTACTATATTTATTTTATTCTCTAAAAGTACAGTGTCAAATCCAACCAAGTACTTTAGCAGTTCTTCTCATAAAGCTTTCAAGCGCTTTCTTACCAACTTCAGTCTTTCCATAAATTTCCATAAACTCACTACTGCTACAGCGTATTACCTTTGAATTTTCCAAAGCAGTACAGGTTTCTGTATAGTTTTCTCCAACAAGTGATTCCAAGCCAAAGACCTCAGGGCCTCCACCATCTACGACAAATTCATAGAGGCCCAAAGTGATCTTTACTCTTCCAGATTTCAATATGTATACGTACTCTCCCTTTTCACCATCTTTTGTAATATCTTGACCTGATTCAAATTCCATCGTTTCCACGCAATTCCACCTCTAATATCTTTGCTATCTTTTCATATCTTCTCCAGATGATATTACCTTCATCTTTGTATATACCTTGCAACGTTTTAATTGCCTCATAACAATACTCTGGCATATCTGAATAGCATAAGAGGACCTTCTTCAAGAATGATTTCGCAATGTATCTATCGTTAAGCACTATGTATACTTTTGCCGCTGTCTCTATTAAAAGTCTTGCGCCTTCCTCTTCGAGTGGAAATTTCTCAATGAACTTCCTAACTAAATTCACCTTCGTCAATATCTTCTCATCATCAAGCCCCTCTATAAGATTTAACGCCTCTTTTTTGTCATCGGGTAATTCACCTGCAGATAAAGTTAGAAGTGCTTCAACTTGTTGAAGATATTCGTCTATATCGGTACCCCCAAAATTGAAGTCATCAAGCACTATTCTATTTAAGTCAATTGAAGATTCAGTTATTACCTTTCTCAGCGAGACTATTTTCTTGATGATTTCGAAATATTCGTCCTCCCAATTAGTTTCAACGATCTCTGTTTCCTCAGTTGAAACCACATTCTCTTGAATAGGTTCTTCAAGCAGATACTCAAGCAGTGCAACATAATCACCTGAAACAAGGTCATGATATGTCTTATTCCTTGTCTCGCGGACTGTACCGGAAACTATTTTAAATAGACTCTTTGGCACCTCACCAGATCTAAAGATAACACCTTCAACTTTCATACAAACACCTCTGCAAGTACCTCAACATTAAAAGGATAAGACTGGTAGATCAATTGCGTTTTACCTTCAACTTCGGTTTCTTTTTACTCTCATCCTTTTCTTCAGAAACGAGCTTAAAATCGTCGTGAATTGTATTGACTCTTGCAAGCTCCTTTTTCGATTCTTCCTCTGCTTTGTTATCTACTCTTCTAAGATTGAGTAAATACGATACAGCAAGTTCGTAAGTTCTCATCATCATATCGCTGAACATTTCGTATGTCTCTTTCTTGAACTCGAGTACTGGGTCTTTTTGACCGTAACTTCTTAGCCTAACAGACTCTTTAACATGTTCAACTTCATCTAAGTATTCACGCCAATTTTCGTCTATTACCCTCAAAACTATGAATTTTGCAATACGTTCGAAATCTTCTTGGAACTCTTCTTTTTTCATCTCGTATGCTGTGTTTATCTGGTTTACCAAATCCTTTTTCAAACTTTCCTTATCATCGATATTCTCGTTTATCTTCACATAATCCTTCACAATTGCTAGAGAATCCCTTAGACCTTCCTTATTCCACTCAATTTCAGAACAGAATTCGTCCAAACGCGATTGTACGAAATTATCGATTGCCTCTTCGATAAAGTTGTCAACGTCATGTTCAAGTATGTAATCTCTGTATCCGTAAATTGCCTTCCTTTGGATATCGAGTACGCTATCGAGTTCTAGCAAAAATTTACGTGCCGAGAAGTTTAAACCCTCAACCTTCTTTTGAACCTGTTCAATTAATTTTGTCAAGAGTGGGTGATATATCGGTTGACCAGGTTCGATCTTCACCATATCCATGACCTTTTGTATTCGATCACCGCCGAATATTCTCATGAGGTCATCTTCCACGGAAAGATAAAAGATCGACTCGCCAGGATCACCTTGCCTCCCGGATCTTCCACGCAATTGGTTATCGATTCTTCTACTTTCATGTCTTTCTGTACCAATCACAAGCAGACCGCCAAGTTCTTTCACACCGGGCCCGAGCTTTATATCCGTACCTCTACCTGCCATATTTGTAGCGATTGTAACCATACCCTTTTGCCCTGCTTGAGCTATGATCTCCGCCTCTTTTTCGTGGTGTTTGGCATTGAGCACTTGGTGAGGTATCTTCTCACGTCTAAGCATCTCGCTTAATTTCTCACTCTTTTCGATGGATGTCGTTCCAACAAGAATAGGCTGACCTTTTTCATACCGTGCTTTGATTTCCGCAACAATAGCCTTATATTTCTCTTCAACATTTCTGTAGACCAGATCATCTCTATCAATCCTTATCATTGTCTTGTGCGTTGGAATTACGACAACTTCCATATCGTATATGGCTCTGAATTCTTCTTCCTCCGTCTTTGCCGTCCCCGTCATACCAGCGAGTTTTTCGTACATTCTGAAATAATTCTGATAAGTTATCGTTGCATATGTGATGCTCTCTTCTTTTATAGGAACGCCTTCTTTTGCTTCTATGGCTTGATGCAACCCACCACTGTATCTACGACCTGGTAGTACACGACCGGTAAATTCATCAACTATAAGCACTTGACCGTTGTAAACCATATAATCCACATCTTTCTTGAATAGATGTATTGCTTTTAAAGAGTTGGTTATATGGTATATCGTATTTACATTCGCTGGATCATAAAGGTTATCAACACCAAGTAATTTCTCTAAATGCTCTATTCCTTCGTCTGTCAGTACGACTGTCCTGTGCTCCTCATCTACTTTGAAGTGTTTGTCCCTCTCCAATCTCTTGGAGAGTTGGAAGAACTGTTTGTAAACGCCTGCATTATTCTTCGAAGGGCCACTTATAATCAATGGTGTTCTCGCCTCATCTATCAAAATACTATCGACCTCATCGACGATTGCATAGAAATGGCCGTTCTGTACTTTATCTTCAAGAGATATGACGAGATTGTCTCTCAGATAGTCGAAACCAAATTCTGAGTTTGTACCATACGTAACATCGCAACGATACGCTTCCTTCTTGTCCACTTCCTTCAAATCTACCTCAAAGGCTTCAACAGCTCTTTGCACCTTTGCTTCATCTGGAAGAAACTCGCCAGTGAAATCTTCTGGCCAAACGCAATAGTTTTCTTCTAATCCCCGCTGGGCATCTTCAGGGTTCTTCCAAACAACCTCGTACGCCTTACCGCTTGTGTTTATGATCCCAACCCTAAGGCCTAGTGATAGATAAATAGGCCCCATCCACATCGCATCTCTCTTTGCAAGGTAATCGTTCACCGTAACCATGTGGATATTTCGATTCATAAGCGAGTTTAAGACGACCGGTAAAGTTGCGACCAATGTCTTACCTTCTCCAGTTCTCATTTCAGCTATCTTGCCCTGATGGAGAATCATCCCACCAATAAGTTGAACATCGAAAGGTCTCATACCAATTGTCCTTCTCGCAACCTCACGCACATATGCAAAGACTGGCACAAGATGTTCATCAAGCTCACCAACATCACTGACTTTGGCTTTTGCTTCTTCGATGTATTTTCTCATTTCACCAAAAGACATATTTCTTACATCGTCTTCAAGAGCGTTTATCTTCTCAACTAATTTTCTTGCCCTTCTAATCAATATCTCATTTCTGTCAAACATCTTCTTCAAATTCAACGCCATGAGTTACTTCCTCCTTTATGGTTTTACTAACAAAAAACATTGAGGACCTGCGTGGCCTCCTCCTATGTATATTTTATCACAAAATCAAGTTGCATCATATATCCATTATCCATATTCGCCCGCAAGGCAATCAAAACATGCAGTATTTACATCTTGTTAGAGTTTGCAACAACATTTCTCCTCATTTCAAGAAAAAAGGTCATCCGTATGGATGACCTAGGTTAACATGTGAAACGGAAAAATCAAAAATCTATGCCTTCGAGGAGCATACTATTGAGTTCATTCAAAATCTCGTGTGGTGCGATCAATTCTCCACCAACTCTGCTGAGCAATTTTATCTTCGTTCCTCT
This sequence comes from Fervidobacterium sp., assembly GCA_003526765.1. Taxonomy (GTDB): domain Bacteria; phylum Thermotogota; class Thermotogae; order Thermotogales; family Fervidobacteriaceae; genus Fervidobacterium. The sequence goes on along the minus strand of DPXZ01000060.1, from coordinate 5,435 downwards.
TTTTACAAGCTTTGAGACCTCGCTTGCATATTGACCTAAATTCATCTCTGCTACCAAAACATTTTGTACAGTTGATAATCTCTTCCTCATCTTATCTATAGGTATCGGCCATATCGTTATAGGTCTGATCAATCCTATCTTTATTCCATCTTCTCTCGCCATCAACACAGCTTCCTTTGCAGATCTTGCCACTGAGCCATATGCAATGATGATACTTTCCGCATCTTCCGTCATGAACTCTTCTACTTCGCTGATCTTATCTATATGGAGTTTTATCTTATTTACCAGTCTTCTAATCAACTTCTCTGCAGTTTCAGTTGTTGCCATCGGGAACCCAGATTCATCGTGCACAAGGCCGGAAACGTGGAATTTTGCCTTTCCCATTTCGACAAGTGACGGTGGAAGGTTTCCAGCATATTCGGTTTCTGAAAATGGAACAAATATCTCTTCATCTTCGAGCTCCTTTGAACTCATACGTTCTATTATTTCTATCTCATTATCTGGCGGCAAATAGAAATTTTCATGCATGTGTGCTAACACCTCATCCATCAGAAGGATGACAGGTGTTCTGTACTCCTCTGCAAGGTTGAATGCCTTTATCGTGTATCTGTAAACCTCTTCAACTGTGGATGGATACAGCACGATAATCGCATGGTCGCCGTGCGTGCCCCACCTTGTTTGCATGATATCACCTTGCGCAGGTTTAGTTGGCATACCTGTTGATGGGCCACTTCTCATGGCATTGACAAATACCGTTGGCGTTTCAGTCATGATAGCGTAACCAATGGCTTCTTGCATCAAGCTAAAACCTGGACCGCTCGTAGCGGTCATCGATTTAACTCCGGCTAACGACGCGCCAATTATCGAAGCTGCACTTGCTATTTCATCTTCCATTTGAATGAAAACACCACCAACTTTTGGCAATTCCCGAGCCATTGTCTCGGCTATTTCTGAAGATGGAGTGATTGGATAACCACCATAGAACCTGCAACCTGCTCTTATTGCACCGTATGCACATGCTTCGTTACCTTGCCAAAATACCATTCTCGGATTCTTAGGCATTTTCAACACCCGCTTTTTCTTGTTTTTCAGTACCTTCAGGTTTTACCTCAACAATATTTATCGCAAAATCAGGGCACAAATTCTCGCAAACTAAACAACCTGTACATGTACTGTGATCTGGCACAACGGGCTCGCCGAGCTCACCACCAACTATCGTTTTCGTAGGACATACATTGAAACATATTCCGCATGACTTGCACCAATCGTACTTTATTTCTACTCTATACTGCTTTCTAGCCACGAGGATTTACCCCCTTTGACGTTTTTTGAAGTTCTATCGAATTCTTTCTCATAAATTGCAATCGAACTACTTCAATATCGACAAGAATGTACCCGCTGCAACCGCTGTACCTATAACACCTGCTACGTTTGGTGACATCGCATGCATCAGTATGAAATTCGTTGGATCTTCCTCTTGAGCCAATTTCTGAGCAACCCTTGCAGAATCAGGCACTGCGGAAACTCCTGCTGCACCGATCAGAGGATTTATCTTTTCTTTCAAAAACAAATTCATAAACTTTGCAAAGAGTATACCAGAAGCCAGACAAGTCACAAAAGCAAATGCACCCATTCCAAATACCATGAGTGACTTTGGACTCAAGAATACATCAGCATGAGCAGATACACCAACGGAAAGACAAAGCAAGATGGTCGTCGTATCGAGTATATACTTGCTGGAAGCTTCAACCAACCTTTTAACATTTCCAACTTCCCTAAGCAAATTTCCAAACATCAGTGGACCTATAAGTATCAACGACTGAGGTACTAGCAAAGCTGTAACGAGCGTCGTAACAACCGAGAAAGCAATTTTTTCGGTCTTAGACACCTTTCTCGGTGGTTTCATCCTTATCAATCTTTCATTCTTCGTTGTAAGCAACTTAGATACGGGAGGTTGCAAAATTGGTATCAATGCTATGTAAGAATAAGCTGATATTGCTATTATCGAAAGCAAATCAGGAGAAAACTTAGTTGCAAGATAAATTGATGTTGGACCGTCTGCACCACCGATTATGCCAATTGCTGCTGCTTGAGGGAACGTAAATCCAAATGCACGTGCAAGGAAAAATGTAAGGTAAACACCTATCTGCGCTGCTCCACCCAAAAAGATGGTGATTGGATAAGAAATCATGAATGAAAAGTCAGTCAGCGCACCGATACCTAAGAAGATAAGGGGTGGATATATTCCCAAATCGAGTCCTTGCTTTATATAATACATGAATCCACCGGGAACAAGACCACCATTTGGCAAAGTCTGAGGTTCGGCCAAAATGCCTGTCGCAATAATTGGAATATTTGAAAGTATTATTCCAAAAGCTATAGGAATAAGCAACAAAGGCTCCGCATCCTTTGCAGTAGCGATGTATATAAGGACGCAAGCAATACCTAACATAAAAACATTACCAAATGTCATCTGAGCAAAAGCTGTGTTTTGAAAAAATAGAGTGAATTGCTCGAGCATACACTACCTCCCTTTGTCTGGTTTCATATTAGTTTAACGTCTTCACAATAAATAGAAGTATTCAATCTTAAGTATACTATCAACAAAGCCTTTTTTCAATGATAGCATTCATTAGAAAAAAGAAAGATAGTGCTATTTACTGAAAGCTTTCACATTTAGTAAGTCACTCATGACTAAAGTCGTGAGCTTCCTACTTTTCCACCAGATTTACCTAGTAAAGGCAATCTTACCAATCAACATTTAAATCTGTTATCTCACCATCTTTCATCGCAAACTTACCCCGACAAAGAACTGTATTCACTTGCCAATCTTTCATCAATACGATGTCTGCATCATACCCGACTGCTATTCTTCCCTTGCCAATCAATTTCAAAACACTTGCGGTATTCACAGTTGCAACCTTGAGCACCTCGGAAGGTGAGATTCCTCTCTCAACTGTCTTCATCAACGTATACATCACCGCACCAACACTTCCAACGTTCAATCCTGTAAAGTTACCTTCCTTATCGAAATGAGGTAAACTTCCTTGACCATCTGAAGAGATAGTAATTCTATCGATCAAACCATTTTCGTACGCTTCAACTATTCCATCTATCGCCGTAAAATCCTCTTTTTTGAGTTCTTCGTCAGGTTGCACACCTGTTAAATCTATAAACCCGCCTTCCTGCGCAAAATGCAATCCTGATTCAAAAAGTGTTTTGTTCCTACTCATGTGCGTAGGATACAGATGTTGGTGTGGTATCTCTGTCTCTCTGATGATATCAAATAAATACCCAATTCCGTTCCTTCCACCACCGACATGGAAATTTACAACGCCACACTTTCCGGCTATCATTCCACCTACCCTTGCATCCGCGACAATTCGCAAAATCTCTTCGAGTGTAGGCTGAGAAGAACGGTGGTCCGATATGGCAATCTCACCAACACCGATGACTTTGTCTATCAGCACAAGATCTCGCTGGATACTTCCGGTGAACGTCACAGGTGGTACTCTATAGGAGCCTGTGTAGATGTACGTCGTTACACCTGCTTGTTCCATTGCTTTGGACTTCGCATACAAGTTTTCAAGACCTCGCGTAACGCCATCCGTACCGAGACATCCCACTAATGTGGTTACACCGTTCTTTATACAATCAGATATCTTCAACTCAGGCGTACGTGTTGAAAAGCCACCTTCACCACCGCCACCTGTAAAATGTACGTGCGAATCTATGAGACCCGGTATTGCAACCATCCCATCGCCATCGTACACCTCAACCTCAGGTACTTGAACTTGCATATGCTCATCAATAAAGCCTATCTTCTCTCCAACGATGAGCACATCTTTCTTTCCTAGATACTTAGGTCCATACACCTCGACATTTCTTATCAACTTGATTAGGCCCATATCAACCACCTTCGAATTATCACATTTCACGTAGTTCACACGGTTATAGTTCCATCAAAAGCTATCTTGTATCCAAGCCGTTTTGCCTCGTCAACAACACGTTCAATAGAAACATCGACCAAACTGGAAATATCTTTGCAAGTCAATCTCACCTTCGTTAAGAGCGGTTCAAAGTATTTCAACGTTGCGATCGCCCGTTGCTCATCGTTGGTTATGTTCTTCAATCTGATCAACGATTTGACCTGACTTATCCTTTTGAGTTGCGATTCACAGATTCTCAAAACAAAATTGGGATTACGCTCAACAGCCTTTTCGATGTTCTGTGAGCTCATCGGTATGATGGCAGCAGGTGACATCGTGTACAAAGTTACCATCCTTGGTTGTGCATCAAGTAATGCACTCTCACCAACGAACTCGCCTGGTTGCACAATTGATAGTAATACTTCCCTATCTTCGTACAACTTCACGGCCTTCAGATAGCCCTTGATCAAAAAATAACCCTCATTTGCCGCGTCACCCTCTAATGTTACAATCGTATCCTTCGGCAGATAAAGCCCTGCTTTCATGAACATATCAAGTACTTCTTGCTTTTGCCCACCTTTGAAGAATGTGTATAAATATGCATAAGAAATATGCTCCGCATAGTCTTTCTGCGCAAGCCTTGAAAAGTGCATTTCCGCTTTTTCCGGTTCTAACAGTATATTCAAAAGCGTGTACCATACCATTATTTCTTTCTTGAGTTCTTCTGGAAATGGTTGAGACAAAAGCTTAACAGCGATCTCGAACGCTTCTTTGTAATATCCTGAGGTATACAACCTTTTGATTTGAAACATATCTTGGAAAACACCATCTGTAATGCGAAAAGAGTTTGGGTGAACACGATTGAAATATCTTAATTTATCCGGTCCTAAGTATTCTGGTATCTCACTGCAGCAAGACAACTCTGAATCGACTATCAACAGACGCTTTGCAATCGATGAGACCATCGTTATCAACAGTTTTGGAATCTCTAAAGTACCTATCTCGCTCGGTTTTATGAAATAAAGAGTTGTTTCACCGACAGTTGTAACAGTTTCTTCCGAAGGCAGGTTGAAAAGCGACCATTCACCAAATGTACCATATTCAAATGTACCTGTCTTTCTTTGAAGCATGACCTCAATCTTACCATCGAGCAGATAGTACACTCCAGATGGTACTTCACCTATTTTGTACAATGTGGTCCCGGTCGGATAAGTGAGCACTTCCATCGAACCACTCCCTTACTGCTTGCGCAGTTAAGAAAAGTCGGACGGTCAAAGGCCGTCCGACCACCGTTTTGTTATATCACTCCGAGTTTTCTTCCTATTTTTTCAAATCTTTCAAGTGCAAAATCGAGATCAGGTTTTGTGTGCACTGCGCTAATCATCACCCTGATTCTTGCCTTACCCTTTGGTACGGTTGGATAACCGATTGACTGGGCGAATATACCCTCATTGAACAATTCTCGACTGAACTGACTTGAAACCTTCGCATCGTACAGCATCACAG
>DPXZ01000047.1 GCA_003526765.1 Fervidobacterium sp. | reverse complement strand
ATCAAAGAACAAGATATGCAAAGGCTGATGCGCTCTTCATAGATAAGCAATTGCCAAACGAACCGTACAGGTTCACGGAGAAATTGAAAGTAAATTCCACAATTGCAAGCAATCCAGAGACGATTGCAATTGATATAGGATATACGGAAGAGAATTCAAATTGGGATGCAAAAGTCTTCAAACCATCTGGACGTGCAAATACTGGAATAGTTGAAATGTTGTCATCGCTCAAATCTAAGAAAGTTCTAAATGGCGGTTCTGAATCTTTTAGTGAATACCTAGGTAGCGTAGTTGCAGAACTCGGCGTGGAAAGCGAGACAGCTACGAAGGTGAAGAGTAATACGGATCTCATGAAAAACGAAATCGATGGAGAGAGAGAACGTGTAAAAGGCGTGTCACTCGATGAAGAGATGGCCAACATGATAAAGTACCAGCATGCATTTAACGCAGCAGCAAGGGTAATGACTACGGTTGATGAGATGATATCCAGGATAATTGATAAGCTTGGTGTCACATAGTCTGGATTTTGAGTTCGTAAGTAATGGAGGTATCAGAATGTGACGAGAAAGAAGGTGGCACAATGAGGATAACTAACAATATGATCAGCGACAGATCTCTTTTCAACATACAGCAATCACTCAATAGAATAGCAAAATTGAACGACAAACTATCTTCTGGAAAAGAAGTTCAGTATCCAAGTGACGATGCTGTAATTGCGACACGTGCATCAAACATATCGAGCAGGTTGAGAGAACTCGAGCAGTACAAGCGAAATGTTGATCATGTGAATAACTTCGTCCAATCTTATGATACGACACTTCAAGAGTTATCCAGTGTATATCAAAGGATAAAGGAGCTCATGGTAGAGGGTGCAAATGGTACTAATAGTGTAGACGAAAGGAACGCAATTGCAACAGAATTAAAAGCGCTTAAGGAACATCTAGTTGAGATAGCTAATACGCGCATCGGTGATGAGTACATATTCGGTGGAGCCAGGTCCGACCTCAAACCGGTGGATGAAAATGGGAATATAGTGACTCCTATGGAAGCTGACGTAAAGCGAAAGGTTAATGCGCTTGGCTACAGTATTTCATATGGAGTAACTGTGTACGATGCCTTTACTTTGAACAATGGAAAAACAGCCTTTTCAACTATCGATGATGCGATCGATGCCCTTTATCAAGGTGATGAAAAGAAACTCTCTGAAATTTCTCTAAAAGAAATCGGTGTTTTGGCAAATTCCGTGATGGAACAATTCGCAAATGTCGGTTCTACATCGAGAATGGTGGAGATGATATCTTCAAGGATAGATGATCTGCAAGTATTCAATACAGAATATCTATCGAAAGAACAGGATGCCGATTTAACGAAGGTCCTTACCGATTTGTCCATGCAGCAATCTGTCCTCAATGCAGCTTTGAAATCTGCTTCCATGGCGATACAAAAGACACTTGTCGATTTCATTGGGTGATTTGGGTGAGTTTTGCCATGGACAAGTTCAATTTTGGAAGATTTTCAACGCAAATTATAACTGGTATAAAGACCGTAGATACACAATCACATAAGCCGACGCATGCGTCGGCTTTTTTAGTTTGGTATTCTAAACCAACTTCTGATGTGAAAAGTGTTGTGGAATTAGGTAGTGGTACGGGCATTGTTGCATTTTCACTTGCCAAGCTATATAATGTAGATGTAGTCGGCGTGGAATTGCAAGAAGAATTATACAAGCTCTCACTTGAAGGACGTTCACTTAACAATTTGGACGAAAGAGTACAGTTTGTAAACGCAGATGTTCGAAATATCAAGGATTTTTTCAAATCAGAATCCTTCGACATGGTTGTATGCAATCTGCCATTTCACGTTGGTAAGGAAAGTGTGGACAAAATTCGCAGAATATCTCGCAATTCTAATCCAGCCCTTATAAACTCATTTGTGGAAGCTGCTGCATATCTTTTGAGAAACAGAGGAACATTCGCTTTTGTGACATCACCAAAGATCTTGATACCTTTGATGGATGCCCTTTCCAAAGAGAAGTTGATTGTACAACGTATGTGTTTTTTCCATGGTACTATAGATAAGAATGCTAAACTTGTTGCTCTTAGAGGAAAGAAAAATGGTGGCTATGAAGTAACAGTTGATCCACCACAGTGGGGGGAGAGTGCATGGTAGAGAGATATGCGTTAGAACCTTTGAAAAGTCTATGGACGTTGAAGGCGCAGTATGAAAGATGGTTAGAAGTGGAACTGGCAGTCGTTGAGGCTTACGAAGACTTAGGTGTTGCACCAAAAGGTATAAGTAGATCAATGCGTGAAAAAGCAGTTATCGATGTTGAAGATATTCTGAGAATTGAAGAAGTAGTGGATCACGATGTGATAGCATTCATTAAGTCGGTAACGAAAGATTTTGGAGATGGGGCAAGATACTTTCATTATGGCCTTACGTCATCAGACGTTGTTGATACAGCGAATAATCTGGCACTCGTTAGGTCAATGGATACGATAATTGCCTCAGCACAAAGATTTTCCGAGGCACTTTACAAAAAAGCACTCCAATACAAGGATTTACCAACAATTGGTAGAACACATGGCATCCATGCAGAACCAACATCTTTTGGATTGAAGTTTTTGTCTTGGTATGCAGAACTGTTAAGAGATATAGAACGCCTAAATGTGGTTAGAGAAGAGATAGCAGTTGGTAAGCTCAGTGGTGCTGTAGGAAATTATGCCAACATAGAACCGCGCGTAGAAGAAATAGCTCTTGGAAAATTAGGATTGAAGCCAACGCCTGTTGCCACACAGGTTATCTCACGAGACTACATTGCACACATGTTGTCAATTCTGGCAATTACAGCAGGTACAATAGAACGAATCGTAGTTGAGATAAGACATTTGCAAAAAACAGAAGTACTTGAGGCAATGGAACCATTTAAAGAAGGGCAAAGGGGATCTTCCGCGATGCCACACAAGAAAAACCCCATTTTGTGCGAGCGTCTTACCGGCATGGCTAGGCTCATGAGGAGTTATGTCGGTGTTGGCATTGAAGACATGGCACTCTGGCATGAGAGGGACATATCCCATTCATCTGCTGAAAGGTACATATTACCAGACGCTACGATGACGATATACTACATGTTAGAAAAGGCAAGATATATGATATCCAATTTGAGGGTATTCGAAGATAAGGTAAGAAAGAATATCGCGGTAACAGGCGGCCTAATTTACTCACAACGTGTTATGTTGGCACTCATAGACAAGGGTATGAGTAGAGAGGATGCGTACACGTTGATGCAGAAGATCGCACTGAAGTGTTGGGAGGAGCAATCTTCTTTTGAAATAGCAATTCGTGAAAACGAACAAGTTAAGAATATGCTTAGAACAGAAGAACT
>DPXZ01000105.1 GCA_003526765.1 Fervidobacterium sp. | reverse complement strand
TATGAAGTTAAAGTTTTGGAACAAAGAGCGGGTATAGTTATCGTTGAAGGTAAGGCAAAGGTTAACGGACAGATTGTGGCGAAGGCAAAGTTAATGCTCGGTACCAAGTCACAAAATGAGTGATCAAAGGGTAATCGGAATTTTTGGAGAGGTGATAAAATGAGTGGTTCATCGAAAAACAGAATTTGTGACTTACTTAATATTCAGTATCCCATATTGATGGGTGGTATGTCTTGGGCAGGCACACCAAAACTTGCAGCAGCCGTATCGAATGCAGGTGGGTTAGGTATCATAGGTGCTGGAGCCATGAGAGCAGAACACTTAAAGGCCGCAATAGCTCAGATACGAACGCTTACAGATAAACCTTTCGGGGTGAATATAATACTTGTATCACCTAGCGCTGATGAGTTAGTAGACTTAGTCATACAAGAGCATGTTCCTGTTGTTACTTTTGGTGCTGGCAACCCATCCAAATACATCGAAAGATTAAAAGAAGCTGACATAAAGGTGATTCCAGTTGTTGCGTCAGACAACATGGCAAGGATGATGGAGAGAATAGGCGCAGATGCAGTAATCGCCGAAGGCATGGAATCAGGTGGACACATAGGCGAGGTAACGACATTGGTACTTGTGAACGCAGTATGCAGAGCAGTCAGCATTCCAGTTGTAGCTGCAGGTGGTATTGCGGATGGAAAGGCAATGGCCGCTATGTTTGCACTTGGTGCAGAGGGAATACAGATGGGTACACGCTTCATTGCGACTAAAGAAGCAGACACACACCAGAACTTCAAGAATTTAATAGTAAAGTCAAACATAAGGGACACCGTTGTGACAGGTGCGACCCTTGGTCATCCTGCAAGGGTTATAGAAACCAGATTTGCAAAAAAAGTTAAGGAACTTGAAGTGAAAAGTCTTCAAGAGGCGGAAGAGATACTCGTTGGTAGCCTAAGAAAAGCAGTAGTTGATGGTAATATAGAAGAGGGTTCTTTCATGGCCGGTCAGTGTGTGGGACTAATCAACGATATAAAATCCGTTGAGGAAGTTATCAGAGACATAATCAGCGAATTTCACAGTGCAGTTGCAAACATCATTCAAGAGGCTAACAAACTATGATCAATTAAAATGTCTGGAGGTGACGATATGAGAGCAGTAGTATTTCCTGGTCAAGGATCACAATACAGCGGTATGGCAAGTGAATTTTCAAACTATGCATCTTGGGAGCATTATGCTAAACTTGCAAATGAGACGTTGGGTTTTGATATAGTTGAGATAATGGACGGAAATGAAGAAATATTGACACTCACCGAAAATGCGCAACCTGCAATATATTTGGCAAGTTACGTTGCATTTGCAGAGTTATTGGCTAATGGCATAAAGCCAGATTACGTTGCAGGGCACAGCTTGGGAGAATATGTTGCACTTGCAGCAGCAGAAGTCTACGATTTTGAAACAGGTGTTTACCTTGTTAGAAAACGTGGAGAATACATATCCCAAGCCATTGAACCAGGTATGGGCAGCATGGCAGCTGTGATTGGAGTGCCCGCGGAAGTGGTTGAAGAACTTGTAAAAAACTATAAAGACCTTTACGTTGCAAATTACAATTCTGCTGAACAATTGGTAGTAAGTGGTAGAACTGAGAGTATCAAGGCATTCATTGCCGATGGAAAAGAAAAAGGATACAGGATATTGGAGCTCAAAGTCTCGGGCCCATTCCATACGCCTTTGCTTGATAGCGCAAGAGAAAAGATGGCAAATGAACTGGAACACATAAAATTCAGATCACCAAAAATGCCTATAGTTATGAACAGTATCGGAAGAGAGATTACTGACCCGGAACAGATAAAGCACTACTTACTTGAACAGACTTCTGGTCCCGTTTACTGGAAGCAATCTATCGAAAGAATGATTCTCTTAGGCGTTACGGAGTTCATAGAAGCTGGTCCGAAGAATGTACAAACCTCTCTCTTGAAAAAGGCAAAATTAGATGCAAAACATTTTAGTACAGTTGTAGCGAAAGGGGTTTTGAATGAAAGAACATGAACCAAGGAAAAATGGCGATAAGGCCTTAAGTGTTGCGGTGATACCACTTTTTGCGGCGTTAACCGCGGTTGGTTCACAACTTTCAATCCCGTTTGGAGCGGTTCCAGTAACTCTACAAATGTTCTTTGTATTCTTGGCAGGTTACATGCTAAAGCCACTTGATGCCTTTATATCGATGTTGTTGTACTTGGTACTTGGTGCAATAGGCATGCCTGTATTTGCAAATTTTTCTGCAGGATTTATGCATCTTGTGGGTCCAACTTCAGGTTATATATGGTCATTCCCATTGGCTGCGTATATGATATCAGCTCTGAAAAGCAGAAATTTCTTTTTTGCAGGTCTAACAGGCCTTTCAATTGTCTATTTGCTTGGTTGGCTTATCTTGGGAATAAGTACTCACGCTTTTCAACAGGCCTTTATCGTAGGTGTTCTACCGTTTATCGCATTTGATGTTGGAAAATTATTTGTTGCGATCTATGCGTACAAGAAGATGTATAAATTGTTGGATCGCTGGGAGGAAGCCTAATATGGAAGGAAAATTGAATGGGAAAGTTGCGATTGTTACGGGTGCTTCTGGTGGCATAGGAAAGTGCATCGTGAGAGAACTTTTAAGCGAGGGATGTACAGTCGTTGGTTTCAATTACGTGCAAGACATCGAACCAACTGGATACACTGAGTATATCGTGGACATAACGAATAGGGAACAAGTGCAAAAGAGTGTGAAAGAAGTTGTTGATAGATTTGGAAGGATAGACATACTTATAAACAATGCGGGAATTACGAAAGATAATTTAGTGTATAGAATGAGTTATGAAGATTGGGATAGTGTTATTGCAACCAATTTGACTGGCGCATTCAATATGGTAAAAACGTGTATTCGAGAAATTGTAAAAGCTGAAGGCGTCATAATTAATCTGTCTTCCATCGTTGGACTTGAAGGAAACATTGGCCAAGCGAATTACTCTGCTTCCAAAGCAGGATTAGTTGGATTAACGAAATCGTTGGCAAAAGAGTTCGGTAGAAAGAACGTTAGAGTTAACGCAATAGCTCCAGGATTCATAGAAACCCCAATGACAGAAAAATTGTCAGAGGAAATGAAGAAAGCAACGGTTGAAAGAATTGCATTACGTAGATTCGGGAAACCTGAAGAGGTTGCCAAACTCGTCAAATATCTCGTCGTAGATGGTACCTACATAACTGGTCAAGTTATCATAATAGATGGAGGATTAGGCGTTTAATTAATTATCTGTCTCGTTGTACTAAGTCGATAAATGTATGATATCTTTTCAATAACTCTATCGAATACAAGGTATATTCGTGATTGCGGTGATTATTACCGCAATTTTTTATTCCTTTGTACTTGATCTACTCAAATTACTCAATCAAAACCTGGCCACCATTGTACAGTAAATTAACAAAAAAGAAAAAACAATTTATCACATCATGTATACGAGAGCATAGAAAGGTATGGTAAAATTATAAGGTAAATAAGACTGATTTCTCAAAAATTTCTATCATGGAGGTGTGAAAATGAGTAGAAAGTGGGTTTATTTCTTTGCCAACGGTAAAGCAGAAGGTACAGCCCAGATGAAAGATCTTCTCGGTGGTAAGGGTGCAAACCTTGCCGAAATGACAAACATAGGAGTTCCAGTTCCGCCTGGTTTTACCATTTCAACTGAGGTATGTAAGTACTATTACGATAACAACAGGTCTTATCCTGCTGATCTTAAAGAACAAGTTGAGTCGTCGATCAAGGAATTGGAAAAAGTAACTGGTAAAGGCTTCGGGGATCCTAAAAATCCATTGCTTGTTTCAGTTAGATCAGGAGCAGCAATTTCCATGCCTGGTATGATGGATACAATTCTCAACCTCGGTCTGAATGATGAAACCGTCAAAGGACTTGTTAGACTTACAAATAACGAAAGATTTGCTTATGATGCTTACAGAAGATTCTTGCAGATGTTTGGAGATACGGCACTTGGTATTCCACACAACGATTTTGAAAATGCACTCTCCGAAATGAAGGCAAAAAAGGGTGTAAAGCTTGATACAGAATTGGATGCAGATGATCTGAAAAAGCTCGTCGATATTTACAAAGGAATCTACGAAAAGTATGGAAAAGAATTTCCGCAAGATGTTTACAAACAACTTTGGGGCGCAATAGAAGCAGTTATTTGGTCTTGGATGAGTGAAAGAGCTATAAAGTATAGAGAAATCAATGGTATCAAAGAAGGCCAACTCCTTGGTACTGCAGTTAGCGTAGTTACAATGGTTTTCGGTAATATGGGAGACGACAGCGGTACGGGAGTTTGTTTCACGAGAGATCCAAACACTGGTGAGAAGGTACATTACGGTGAATTTCTACCAAACGCACAAGGTGAGGATGTTGTTGCTGGTATAAGAACTCCGTATCCTCTTGAAAAGATGAAAGATATGTTACCAAGTGCATACGATGAACTCATCAACATAATGGATAGGCTTGAAGCATACTTCAAAGATATGCAAGATATAGAATTCACTGTTGAAAGAGGTACTCTCTACATTCTCCAGACAAGAAATGCAAAGAGAACAAGCCAAGCAGCGATAAGAATAGCAGTCGACATGGTAGCCGAGGGCTTAATAGACAAGAAAACGGCAGTTCTCAGGGTACAACCATCGGATGTTGAAAGAGTGCTCCATCCGAAGTTCGACGATAAGGAAAGAAAGAATGCAAAAGTCATAGCAAGGGGTTTGCCTGCAGCACCTGGTGCAGCAACTGGCAGGGTATATTTTGAAGCTCACAAAGCAGAAAAAATGGTTGAAGCAGGAGAAAAGGTTCTGCTTGTTAGACCTGAAACAAGTCCTGAAGACGTTGGTGGTATGAATGCCGCAGAAGGTATACTTACCGCACGCGGTGGTATGACATCGCACGCAGCAGTTGTTGCAAGAGGACTTGGAAAACCAGCGGTAGTCGGAGCAGAAGGTATATTTGTCAGTGAGGAAGAAGGCTATTTAAAGGCAGGAGATGTTGTAGTAAGAGAAGGCGAATGGCTGTCGATAGATGGTACAACTGGTGAAGTATTCCTTGGAAAGATCACAGCAGTAAAGCCAACGGGTCTCGAAGGACCGGTCGCAGAACTTCTCAAATGGGCAGATGAATTTAGGAAACTTGGCGTTAGAGCAAATGCGGATGTTCCAAGAGATGCAAAGGTAGCAAGAGAATTTGGGGCAGAAGGTATAGGACTTTGCAGAACGGAACACATGTTCTTTGAAGCGGATAGGATTCCAAAAGTGAGAAGAATGATCGTAGCAAGGAATAAGGAAGAAAGAGAAGCTGCACTCGCAGAACTTCTTCCACTTCAGAAAGAAGATTTCAAAGGTCTATTCAGAGAAATGAAGGGCTATCCTGTTACAATAAGACTTATAGACCCACCACTTCACGAATTTTTGCCAAACGACGAAGAACAGATGGCAGAAGTAACTAAACAAACGGGCGCAACAATAGAAGAACTCAAGAACGTTGTAGCACAACTACATGAACTCAACCCAATGCTCGGCCACAGAGGCGTCAGACTTGTTATTACGTATCCTGAAATTGCGGTTATGCAGACCAAAGCAATAATTTTGGCGGCTATAGAACTCAAATCGGAAGGGATCAATGTGGTTCCAGAAATAATGATACCGCTTGTTGGACACGTAAACGAATTGAAATATGTAAAGAAACTTGTCATGGAAACAGCCGATGCACTCATAAAGGAGCACGGTGTGGATCTAAAGTACTACGTTGGTACGATGATCGAAGTTCCAAGAGCAGCAGTTACAGCAGATCAAATTGCTCAAGAAGCAGATTTCTTTAGCTTTGGTACGAACGACCTCACACAAATGACATTTGGATTCAGCCGCGATGATGTTGGTAAGTTCTTGCCAGAGTACTTTGCAAAAGGTATTTTGGAGGATGACCCATTCAAACATGTTGATACGGAAGGTGTTGGTCAACTTGTCAAGATGGCAAGTGACAAAGGTAAGGCAGTCAAACCTGGTCTAAAATGCGGAGTTTGTGGCGAGCACGGCGGAGACCCCGAATCGATAATGTTCTTTGCAACTACTAAACTTGACTATGTAAGTGCATCACCATATAGAATTCCTGTCGCAAGATTGGCAGCTGCACAGGCAAGTATCAAGTACAGGAGCTAATAATTTAATACCTTGGGGGCGCTTTAGCGCCCCTTATTTCTCTTATTGGCAGTTTAAGATAAGTCGTAACAAAGCTAAGACTACTTAAGAGTACTATTTAACGCTGCGAGGTGTAATATAATGGTAATTGCAATTATGAGCATAATATCTTCCATTCTTGCGTTTTTCCTTACAGGAAATTATTGGTACTTTACACTAATTGCTATCGGAATATACTACTCTTTACGAAAGCAGTCTAGAGTTGAAGGAATAGTATTGCTAAATCTCGTCTTAATTTCAGCAATTGGGTTACTTGGTAAGATAAGGCCAACAAGTATCGATGGTTTAAACTTTGTTGTATACGGTACTTTCGTATCCGTTATCTATGATTTATTCAAGAAATGGTATGCTTCAATTCCCATGTTTTTCCTAACGGGAATAGGAATAAGTTTGATAGGTTCTATAAAATACGGGAATATTGGAAAGCTCTTCGGACTTATTCTTATCCCTGTTTTCCTTAGAGAGTATTCCTTGGAAAAGAAGAGGGAGCTCGAAAATGGAGAAACAGAGAAAGATAACAACAATCCTGGGGGCGAGGAGAAATGAAAGTATTGATATTGGCAGCAGGATTAGGTAAAAGGATGAAATCGAAATATCCAAAAGTT
>DPXZ01000162.1:2560-2795 GCA_003526765.1 Fervidobacterium sp. | reverse complement strand
CACCCGTGAAGTGTAGGTTTATCTCTTCCATCGGCAGAACTTGTGAATATCCACCACCAGCCGCCCCACCTTTTACACCAAATACGGGACCCAACGAAGGCTCACGCAATGTGACTATGGATTTTTTGCCTATTCTATTCAACGCCATCGATAGCCCAATGCTCGTGGTTGTCTTTCCCTCACCTGCAGGTGTTGGGGTTATAGCGGTGACTAGAATCAGTTTACCATTCGGCTT
>DPXZ01000162.1:0-2443 GCA_003526765.1 Fervidobacterium sp. | reverse complement strand
TCTTCGTAATTTTTGATCGTTCTGTGGTTGACTTTTGCAATGTGCTTTCCATACAGTTTCAGTTCATCTTCCTTTATTCCCAATTCATTTGCAATTTCCCGTATATCTTTCAACTTCGCTTGTTGTGCAATTTCGATGTCTGATAGCATGTTATTCACCTCCATATGAAGATTCTATCATACATCACTGCGATTGTGGAAATTACATCTGCATCGATATTCCGCGAGCGGTCTGAAAAACTGAACGGATTGAAGCGATAAATCGCATTTTCACAAAATAACTTCAGAATTCAAAAACAACAAGATTTATGGTAAAATTATGATAAAATACTAAAGCATAAGAAAGTTTGCTACATGTTTGACTGTAAATTGAAAGGTGAGGAATGGGTGGATGGACAAAATCGATGTTGATAAAAATGTTGAGAAGTTGATAGAGGAGATAAGGACAACTGTTAACAATTTTGGTAATAAGGTAGTTGTGGCATTTTCTGGTGGTATGGACAGCACAGCGGCTGCACTCCTGTGTGGCGAGGCTATTGGAAAGGAAAATGTTGAGCTTGTGCACGTTGTCTATGGTCCTTACACGTATTCAAATAGTTTGGAGATTGTCTCTGATTTTGCAGAGCGATTTGGCTTTAAGATCACGTTCGTTTACAATCGCCAGCAGGAGCAGATATGGAAGTATGGTCCATCTTGTAACATGTGTACAAGGCAAGTGAAGATGGGCAGTGTGCTCGGATATGCGGATGGTAGACTCGTTGTCACGGGGTCTAATTCTTCGGATACATGGGGCCAAACAGGATTGAAACTTTTCAATGGGATGTACGCCCCACTGGGAGATATCGGAAAGGTGGAAATACAAAAGCTTCTAGATTACTACGGAGTGAGAATAAGAAGAATTGGCGAGCATGCACTTCGAGAGGGATGTAAGCTGAAGCATCTGCTCAAACCGATGACGAATCCAAATTATCATGGAAAGGCAACTGCAATTGCAAATGAGATGGTGCTTGATTATTTTCCATCGGGAAATGAGATCGCAAATGTGAAGATAGCAGGACCGTTGTCGAAAAACATTGCAGTAGTCAATGTTAGACCATTTAGGGAAGAAGTCTATGCATTGGCTAAAGAGCTTGAACAGATTGATGTAATAGATGAAGTCATCGTAGCAGATAGGCCGTTGATTTTGGATATCATCGCAAATCCTTCGATATATCGAGTGGAGAATTCAAGATACTGGGTAGAAGAAGGTAAACTAAGACCGGAATTTGCAGTGCCAATAAAGGTACAATGGCACGAATCAAGGAACAACAAACTGAGAACTTTTCACGTGGTGGAGGTGCGTGAATGGACGACATACGAGACAGAGAAAGACAAATACTTGAAGAGGCCCAAGAACGACTCGGATACACTTTCAGAGATCCCATGTTCTTGTTCAATGCCTTCTGCCATTCCTCTTACGCATATGAGGTAAACCAGCTTGGGCGGGAGATAAAGAACAACGAGAGGTTGGAGTTTTTAGGAGATGCCGTTGTAGAACTGATGGTCTGTGATATATTGTACAGAAATTACCCAGACTCAAACGAGGGTGATATGGCAAAGGTGAAGGGTGCCGTTGCCAGCGAAGAAGTGCTTACTGAATTGGCAAGAGAATACAATCTTGGTAAGTACGTCTTCCTTGGTAAGGGTGAGGAAAAGACGGGCGGTCGAACGAGGAGTAGTATACTGGCCGACACGTTTGAAGCAGTGTGCGCGGCGATTTATTTGGATGGTGGACTCAGTGCTGTTGTAGATGTCTTCGGTGAAAGATTTGCACAGCAGATAGATGAGTTTTTATCAGGTCAGCGTATATTCGACTACAAGACCGCATTGCAAGAAATTACGCAAGACAGGTACAGAGAATTGCCTGAGTATAGACTGGTAAAGATGGATGACAACGGTAAGTTCGTTGTGGAGTTGTACGTCCACGGCAAGAAACTTGCAACTGGAGTTGGTAATTCTAAGAAAGATGCGGAAAAGAATGCTGCAAAGAAGGCTTACCAATCTCTCTCTCAATCTTTTGATGCACTGGACGTTTCAAATTCTTCCAGCACTCCAGATGAAAACAGTCCTTCAGATTCGATTAACTCATCTACGCTGAAAAATGATGCAATGAGCTGAAAGATTGGACCTTCTCAACTTAGGAGAGATTCTTAGATGAGCTTTGGGCAAATTGCGGAGCTCGAAGAATAAAGGAACGATGGCCAAGAGGTGAGAAAGATCGAAGCAGTAGTTATTCTCAAAACGTTTGAGGATTATCTCGTACATGTGAGACGTAGTTCTGATAATACTATAAAGGCGTACATGAAGGATATAAGTAGATTTTTCGAATACATAGACAAGATGCCCGCTGAGATCTCGCGAGGTGATGTGGAGAGTTTTGTCAAGGCATTATCGAAGGGCGAGAT
>DPXZ01000010.1 GCA_003526765.1 Fervidobacterium sp. | reverse complement strand
GTTGCGAGGCAGTTGCGTTACATTCCCGGTGTGGAGGTTCAGTTGGAAGCATTTAAGGTGATGTGTGAATATCTTGGTGTAAAGTTAGATGATGAGGATTCAGATGTTGCCTTCATAGATATAGAAGATGAAAGTATCGTAAATCAGATAAGTAATTTTACAGGATATACGTTGACCTCAAAGCAACGATTACCGAGTGCGAAGGGGGATTTCTTAAGCGAGTTGCTTTTGAACGAGAGCGAATATCCCGAGAGAATGCAGAAAGAAATAAGTGTGATAAATTCAAAAAATTTTGCAAACTATTTCTATACGATAAAGACGATCGTTGATCTGGCACGACGAAATGATATAGAAATCGGACCTGGTAGGGGGAGCGCCGTAGGTAGTCTTGTTGCTTATAGGCTTGGCATAACGAAAGTAGACCCAGTGCGATACGATTTACTATTCGAGAGATTCTTGAACGATGGTAGGCAGGACTATCCGGATATAGATTTGGATGTAGAAGATGTAAAAAGGCAATCGTTGATAGAATTGTTGAGGAAGGAATTTGGCTACGTTTACAACATTAGTGCGTTTGCAACGATGCCAAGAAAGTTTTTGAAAGATTTGAAAGGTGAAGTGGCAAAGAGGCTTGAAAATATTCCAGTGCAGCGCAGTACACATGCGGCAGGTTTAATCATTTCGACAACACCAATCGACGTACCGCTAGTACCGGGAACGTATACGTTAGAATGGGACATGGACGTACTGCAGCAACTTGGATACATAAAATTCGATGTGCTTGGTTTGAAGACGCTCTCGATATACAAGGAATTGAGAACGTCACTCAACGTGGATACGAGTTTTGAAAGAATGGATGGAAACGATGGTGACGCCGACAAGGAGAGCAGAGAGACCTATCGATACATCTCAACTGGGTTCACCGACAGTGTCTTTCAGCTCGATAGTTACATTGGAAAATCTGTTGCGCGCGACGTGAGACCTTCAAATTTATCTGAACTGGCATTGACGATCTCTTTGAATAGGCCGGGACCAATGAGATCAGGAATAACTGATCAAGTGAGAAATTTGAAGATACAGAATAGAAAAAAATACGATATCGATATATTCAACGAAACATATGGCTTACCTCTATATCAGGAGCAGATAATGAAAGTTGCCATGGACCTTGCAGGGTTCAGCAGTGTGGAAGCAGATGCGATTAGGAAGGCAATATCTAAGAAAGATATTTCCTCAATAAGAGATCTGTATGAAAGGCTTGAAAGTAAACTAATAGCATTGTATGGCAACGATGGTAAGGAACTTTCAAAGAGTATACTGGCTTTTGGAGAATACGCATTCAATAAGTCACACGCAATTGCATATGCACATTTGACTTATTACATGGCCTATTTTAAGACGCGATATCCTAAAACTTTCTACGATGTGTATCTGAAATACGATACTTCCATATTAGAATCTGCCGTTTACAATTTACAATCGCTTGGTTACAAGGTTACATCACCACAACTGTATATAGCAGAGACTAAACAGGCTCGCGGAAATGATGAAATGTATCATCTACCATTGTATGTAGTACCTGGTATCAGTGTACAAAAAGCAGTTGAACTGGGCAGTGCAAGGTTCGATAGTTTTGAAGATTTCGTTGAGAATTCTGGACTGTCGCTTTCCATGATCGAGTCACTTCTAAAAGTGGGAACATTTGATTCCATCTTTGAGAGTCGAAGAAAGGCGATACAAAAATTGAGAGATATGCGAAGTGGTATAAATAGGGAGGCTATAAAAATAGGTGGTAAGCTTTTTGGTAAAGTTATCCAGACAGATGAAACGAAGGTCGAAGACACGTGGGAACGCACGAATATGGAGTATGATATACTGAAGGTTGCATTGACGCCTCCCAGTGATGTTTCAAATAAACTTGCACCATATGCTTTGGCATATGCACTCAACTTACCATACGGTGTACACATTGCAGTGAAAGCAGGTTTTGGGACAGATGGAGTAAGCACATTCAAAGTGAACATGCCCGATGGGTACTATACGCTTATCTATCCTAAACAGTACGAACCTGGATTGTGTAGCATCGAATACCGAGTGTATGGTACAATTTTGAGGCAAGAGATATCGAAATCCAACTGCAATGAAAATTATGAAATCATAAAATTGCAAGATGAGAAATCCATTCCAAATGCACGGCCCATAATGAATAATTTTAGGACAACTTTCGTTCGAACTCAGCGTTGAGTAGCAAGTGCGTTGTAGAGTAAGTCACAAAATGAGTTGCTTGGCAATGTGCAAAAGAAGGTGGAAATTGTGAAAAATCTCAAAGAAGCACTATTCTATGAAGAGTATCAAGAGAAGTATCAAAGTGATGAGCGTGCAGATGAACGGTTATTGAGATGTAAACTCTGTCCACACAATTGCGTCATTGCAAATGGAAAAGTTGGAATATGCAACGTGAGGAAGAATGTCGACGGGGTACTTTATTCTCTGAACTACGGTGATGTTTCTTCAATCGCATTAGACCCGGTTGAGAAAAAGCCACTCTTCCACTTCTATCCTGGAAAGTACATTTTATCCGTCGGGACATGGGGTTGTAATTTCAGATGTGCATTTTGCCAAAATTGGGAAATCTCTCAAGAAAAGCCATATTACACCAAGAGTATATCTCCCAATGATCTCGTCGATATAGCGTTGAGTTATCTGCACCAAGGCAACATAGGTATTGCATACACGTACAACGAACCAACTATATGGTACGAATACGTATACGAAAGTGCAAGGCTCGCAAAAGAAAACGGACTAAAGAATGTACTTGTAACAAACGGTTATATAAATGTTGAACCACTCCAGACGATTGCACCATTTATAGATGCGATGAATATTGACTTGAAGGCATTTAATAACGATTTTTATCGAAAGGTGTGCGGTGGAACGTATGAACCTGTGTTAGATACGATAAGATATTGCGTCGAACACGACATACATGTAGAAGTTACAACACTTGTTGTGCCAGGTGAAAATGATTCCGAAGAAGAGCTGGAGAGTGAGTTTAGAACACTATCTGAGATATCAAGCGGCATTCCACTCCATCTTTCAAGGTATCATCCTGCATATAAATACACCAAAAGTCCAACAAATACAGATAAGTTGGAACGTTTGTATGAACTTGGGAGAAAGTATTTGAAATATGTCTATCTTGGTAACGTTTGGGATTCAAAATATGAAAGTACATACTGTCCAAATTGTCATAGTGCTGTTATAATAAGAGAAGGCTTCAAAACAGAGATTGTGAATTTAGACGAGGAAGGACGGTGTAAGGTGTGCAACAACCAGATACTAGAGAGATTATGACGTTGAATAGGATAGTTGTCGGGTCCGTAATTGTAATATTCTTAGTTGTCATAGCGATTTATTTATTGGTCTTTAGTGGTAAAACGGGTCAGTACTCTGATTTCGAAGATTATATATTCGGTACATACGTTCAAATACGCATTTCTTCCAAGGTCAATCCTTCCACTGTAT
>DPXZ01000106.1 GCA_003526765.1 Fervidobacterium sp. | reverse complement strand
GACATTTCTTGTTTTTGCTTTGCTTTTTGTAATATCTACAGCCTTTTCTTTTGAGCTGAACGCTGGAGTTTCATATTCCTTTTCAAACAAACTATTCTATAGCTTTGAATTCAACACTTTTGCCATTACACAGAATTCACCAAACACAACGAGTGGATTATGCGCAACGTTTATCTCAGATTTTTCTCAGCTGTACTTGGCCATGGTGGGTGGAACCGCAAAGTACGACATGAAACTGAGTATTGGAACAGTCTCGCTTTACGGCACATCTGGAATGATCGTACCGGTAGATAATTTCGGCTTTGAGAAGATAACAAGCATTGTAAGGGTTGGCGCAAAGTATTATTTTCAGAATATCGTATTCAGTACCGGCATATTTTCGTTTTATCTCATAGATAACACAAAATATGAAGGAATAGATGTTTCAGTTGGATATACTTTTTGATGTTTGAGAATGTTTGAGTATGCTTGAGTATGCCTATGCCTGTTTCATTTGAATTTTCTTGAGAAAACAGGTATATTCTTCTTGTGAAAAACAAAATTGTTTAGTATTTCAATATGATCATGGGGAGGTATGAAAATGGCAGTAAATATGAAAGGTCGCTCACTCTTATCACTTATGGATAACACACCTGAAGAAATAAGATATCTTCTTGACATCGCAAAACAGGTGAAGGCAGAAAGTAGAGCAGGTATCAGACACCAAAGATTTGTTGGTAAGACTTTGGCACTAATTTTTGAGAAGAGGTCTACGAGAACCAGATTGGCATTTGAGACAGCATTTGCAGAAGAGGGCGGCCATCCGGTATTTCTTTCTATCCAAGACATCCAGCTTGGTTCAAAAGAATCGGTTGAAGATACTGCAAGAGTGCTTGGTAGAATGGTTGATGCTATCGAATTCAGAGGATTCAAACAAGAAACTGTCGAAACACTTGCAAAATACTCTGGTGTTCCAGTTTACAATGGGCTTACTGATCTATTCCACCCAACCCAAGTCCTTGCAGACCTTCAAACAATTGAAGAAGAGTTTGGAACGTTGAAACACATAAAGATGGTATTTATGGGCGATGGTAGAAACAACATGGCAAATTCACTGATGATTGGTGCAGCGAAAATGGGTATGCATTACGTGATTTGTTCACCAACATCACTTAGACCTGAAGCAGGCCTTGTCGAAGAATGCATGAAATTTGCTCAAGAGAGTGGAGCAACGATAGAGTTTACAGATAATCCCGATGAAGCAGTCAAAGGTGCAGATGTCATTTACACGGACGTTTGGGCATCGATGGGTGAGGAAGATAAGGCTGCTGAGAGGAAGAGATTGTTACAACCATATCAAGTCAACGAAGAGCTCATGAGAAAGACAGGAAAACCAGAAACAATATTCATGCATTGTTTACCAGCAATTAAAGGCGAAGAAGTTACGTTTGAAGTGATCGAAGGAAAACAGTCGCGAGTTTGGGATGAAGCAGAGAATAGGAAACACACAATTAAGGCTGTCATGATTGCAACTTTGTTATAAGTTATAATAAAGAATACAAAAAGGCGGTGAGCTCAGCTCACCGCCTTTTGCTTTGCCTGACATCACTATTTCAAATAATCCAATATGTCCATCTCTTCATCGAGTAGTATAACACTGCCAGGAATTATATCTCCATAGCTTTCCAGTGTCTTCCAAAGTTTGTAGAACTGTGGATCTTGAGAATATGCTTGAGAGTATATTTTAGTTGCACTTGCTTCTCCAGTACCCTTTATTTGTTCTGCATCACTCTGTGCTTGCGATTGGATGATTAATGCCTTTTTGTCGGCTTCAGAACGGATTCTCTGCGCCTCTTTTTCACCTTCTGCTCTGATCAGTGCAGCGATACTCTGACGTTCGGATTTCATTCTCTCAAAGACCGCGTTTCTGTTTTCAATTGGAAGATCCGTCTTCTTGATCCTTACATCCACAATCTCAATACCAAAAGTTTTCACATTGCTAGCCGAAAAGCTCAACACTTCTTTCAAAAAATCTTTTTCTTGAGTGACAATTGTATCCATATCGTATTTTGCCAAACTGTTGCGGAGCCCTGAGTAAACTATGTCATCAAGCCTCGAAAGTGCAAGGCTCTCACTTCGCATAGATTCTATGAATCTCTTTGGATCAGAAATACGCCAGATTATGTATGAATCGATCACGAGAGTTTTCTTGTCACTTGTTATGATTCTTTCAGGCGGAATATCGTATATCGTATACCTCTTATCGAGTTTTGTAACTGTATCCACGAAGGGTGTTTTGAATGCCAATCCTGGTTTTGTGATAACTTTTACGATCTCACCAAACCTTATGACCACTGCGTACTGAGTTTCGTCAACTATTACTATGGAAAAAGACAGAAACAACACAACCAACACTACAGTGGTCGCAATACCAATTATCCGCATTGTCTTATTCATTTCCCATCACCACCAAGTATCTCATCGAGAGATATCAGACTCAGTTTTTGCGAATTGTCAAGCATCATCACTCGCTTGGCCTTCGGTAATACTTCTTGGAGTGTCGATATCTTCAAACGAGTCTCGGTGATTTGTGGAGCCTTTCTGTATTCTTCAAGTAAGGCAAGATACCGTTGAGTCTCTCCGGTTGCCTTAAGTACCTGCTGTTGTGAGTATGACTCTGCTTCAAGCTGTATCTTCAATGCTTGTCCTTCGACCTTCGGTACAAGGTTATTTGCATATTTTGTAGCCTCGTTTATGTACCTTTCTTTGTCTTGCTTCGCGTTGTTGACATCATCGAATGCTGAAACAACCTCACTCGGTGGTACTACTTCTTGCAAGAGTACGTTGACGAGTTTTATGCCTGCATCGTATGTATTCAACAGATTTTGGACGATTGCGAGTACCTCATCTGCAACGTTCTCTCGCTCGCCTGTTAGTATCTCATCTACCGTTCTTTTCGATATTCGATCTCTCAATGCCGATTCGGTGGAAAACCTTACAAGATTACTTGGATCCCTTAATCTAAACGCATATTTTACCGGATCTGAGACTGTGTAAGAAACGACAGCCTCTACGCTGACTATATTCCCATCGACGGTAAGCATGAGTGCTTCGGTGTCTTTTGTCTCGTATTTCTGATCTCCAACCGTTCTAAATCCAATCTCTTCCTTCCTTATGCTTTGTATGTCGACGATGACATGAGATTGAAACGGTATCGGTGCATGGATATGAATTCCTGGCCCTACCATCGATTTGAATTTTCCAAAGGTCTTTATCAGTGCCATTTCAGATGGATTAACTTGAAATACCCCAGTTCCAATGTAGATAACTAGCAAAACTATAAGTACTATAATTGGAATGAACCATCTTCTCATCGCCTTCTAACGCAACAATCCACCTTTACAAACGAAAAACTGATGAATATATGCGTTCCTCCTTTTAGGATATCTTCATGTTAGATGTCTTGGAGCATGTTTACATCTGTTCTATGATCTTGTACAGGGTCTTTGCAGCAAGATATGTACCTTCCTTTTCGTACCCTTCAACGCCAAGCATTGTTCTAATTTCTCCAACTCTGACTCCCGTTTCGAACATCTTTTTCATGAAAGATTCTGCTATCTTGTGATGCATTTCCTTTCTTTGCACCGCACCAAACGGGTTTGCAAAATAACTTTGTGTCATCCCTTCTTCAGAAGTAGTACCTTTTGACATCCTCTTTCCAGCAGAGAATACTTCAAGGGCCTCGTTGACATCGTCGAAGAAAACAACTCTCTCTTTATCGTCGGATACTT
Source organism: Fervidobacterium sp. (assembly GCA_003526765.1). Taxonomy (GTDB): domain Bacteria; phylum Thermotogota; class Thermotogae; order Thermotogales; family Fervidobacteriaceae; genus Fervidobacterium. The sequence continues at coordinate 1,162 of DPXZ01000106.1, read as the reverse complement.
CCGTATAGTTGTTAGCATAGAAGAAAAAGTCTATCGGTGTTGGTGTCACTATTTCTTTGTAGTTGTTGAATGGTACTATAACTCTTGCGTTTATCTGATCAGGATTCATAAAGATACTTCTATCCATCGTATAGTAGGCATATCCCGGTGGCAAGTCATCCAAACGTACAAACGCACCTGTCTCAGTACCGTAAGCGACAACTCTCCCGTTTACTACGTCCAGTGATCCCATATCATCAATTAGTATGTCAACGTAAGCAACTTCTTCCAGCCTATTCAATGCATCGAGTGTCTCACTCTTACCTGCGCCACTATCTCCAACGAACATTGCAACAGCAGATTTCCCATTTTTCAAACCTATTCTGGCCATTGAACCATGGATTGGCAACTTCCCTTGGTCTATCCGAATTAAATTGTGTAAGGTAAGCACAGATTTTTTCATGTACCCAAAATAATCATTCTCATCAAATGCCGGTATTACACCTATGTACATTTCATCGTCTTTGAATATAACACCATTTTTCCACTCGGATTTATAATCAGGTATATTAGCTGTTGGTAGCCCAAACAAGAGCACTCCAGAAACTTTTGTGCGCTTTATGTCGCGAATGTCCGCGAATTGGAAAAGATTACCAAGTCCTGCTGCATGGCTAAGATATTCTTTGTGGACATAGATATACATGAGAAGATCTCCAGCCAATATTGGAACAAGATACCAATCTTTTTCTTTGTTTGGTAAGACCAACTTCGAGAGTACGTTTTCCTTCTCAACGACGGGTAGAACGCCTTTTCTCTTGTTTGAACGTGTGTAGAATATGACCGGTGGGTCAAATATCGCTCCCCAAATCGTTGGTACCCCTGAGAAGTTCACGAGTCTTTGGGTGGGGTGTTCAATATCATCGATCAAAAATGTTACTTGAGCGCCGCTTGGCAATTGGCGTACTATCGTTGAATTATCTGCTGAAATATTCTTCATGATAGTTCTGTAAAGATTTCTAACAAGCGTCTTGAACTCTTCAGAAATCATGGTAGCCGTAAATACTATGCTTGTTCTTCTTGCATTATCAACCGTGTACTTCTCCTTTGTCATGATAAACCTGTGTTTACTTCTCCAAAAAGAATACAACGATTCGACAAACTTGGCCAGTTCTTCTGGGTTTAC
>DPXZ01000129.1 GCA_003526765.1 Fervidobacterium sp. | reverse complement strand
GTGTTAGTGATCAATGGGCCGAACATGAACATGCTTGGTAAGAGGCCTACTGACATATACGGTACGGAAACGTACGATGATTTGAAGGCGATGATAGAATCGTTCGCGTTGAGGAACGGAATCGATGTAGAGTTTTACCAATCGAATTCGGAAGGTGGCATAATTGACAGAATACAATTGCTGAATTATAATGGACTGATAATCAATCCCGGTGCTTACACGCACTATTCCTATGCAATAAGAGATGCACTCGAGATTGCAAAGGTACCAAAGGTGGAAGTCCATCTCACGAACATCTTGGCAAGGGAGTCTTTTAGGGAGAAATCAGTCACTGCTCCATCGTGCGATGGCGTGATATCCGGATTTGGTACCTTCGGATACATTTTGGCATTGGAATACATTAAGGAGAGGTTAGATGGAGGCTCTAAGAACGATTGAAACGGGAAAAATGGAAAAATTGGAATTACTAGATACAAGTCCAATAAAAGCTGGGTTACGGGAGGGAGAAATGTGAGATACTCACAATTTTACGCACCCACGTTGAAAGAAGCACCTGGAGATGCAGATGTACCAAGCCAAGAATTGCTGATAAGGGCTGGATTTATCAGAAAGATTGCTGCAGGTGTTTACACTTATTTGCCACTTGGTAGGAAGGTATTGCTCAAGATAGAACGCATAGTTAGAGAAGAGATGGATAACATAGGTGCAAATGAAATTCTGATGCCGATCGTTCAACCAGCTGAGCTTTGGAAACAGTCCGGTAGGTGGGATGATTACGGTCCCGAGATGATGAAATTGAAAGATAGGCATGGTAGGGATTTCACACTCGGTCCAACACATGAAGAACTTGTCACTTTTCTCGTCCAAAATGAACTCAATAGTTACAGGCAACTACCTATAACGTTATATCAAATGGCAAATAAGTATAGAGATGAAATAAGGCCTAGATTTGGGGTGCTCCGTGCAAGGGAGTTTATCATGAAGGATGGCTACAGTTTTCACGATAGCTGGGAGTCACTTGATGAAACGTATCAGGCACACAGAAGGGCCTATTCAAGAATAATGGAACGAGTTGGGTTGGAATACGCAATGGTCGAGGCATCTTCCGGCACGATTGGTGGAAATGAATCGCACGAGTTCGTTGCATTTGCAGATACCGGCGAGAGTAATATACTCTTTTGCGATTGTGGTTATGCGGGTAGTGACGAGAGAGTTCCATACAAAGGTGAGATAAAGTACGATGACGATGAGATGAAAGGTATCGAGAGAGTCTACACACCAAATGTGAAAACTGCGCAAGATGTTGCAGATTTTCTCAACGTTTCGATAAGAAAGATCGTAAAGACGCTTATATACAAAGGGAGAAATGGTTACTTCATGGCACTCGTACCTGGAGATCGTGAACTTAACGAAGAAAAGCTCAAGGCATTCTTGGATGACCAATCTTTGGTGTTTGCAACACCGGAAGAAATCTTCGAAAATTTCGGTGTTCCAATTGGGTTTTTAGGACCGGTTGGGACAAAAGGCATAAGGATCATTGCTGATCATATGATAAAAGGAATGAGAAATTTCATCGTGGGTGGCATGGAGAAAGATTATCACTTCGTCAACGTCAATGTGGATAGAGACTTTAGAGTAGATGAATGGGCAGATCTCGTTGTGACTACCAAAGGAGATCCATGCCCAGTGTGTGGCAAACCTCTCAACATGAAAAGGGGTATAGAATTAGGGCATATATTCAAGTTAGGGACGAAGTACTCACAAGCGATGGGAACAAAATACATGGATAAAGATGGTCAACTCAAACCATTCATAATGGGATGCTACGGTTGGGGAGTCTCGCGAACGATGGGTGCAGTTGTTGAACAACTTTACGATGAGAAGGGTATAATCTGGCCTCTTTCGATAGCACCATTCACTACGATCATCACACCCGTGAGTAACAACGAAAGTCTGATGAATTTTGCAGAGAAACTTTACGAATTTCTAAATGGCAAAGGTGAGGAAGTATTGCTCGATGATCGAAATATATCACCAGGCATGAAATTCAACGATGCTGACCTAATAGGTATTCCATTCAGGATAACAGTTGGTAAAGCACTTAACGAAGGTAAAGTTGAAATCAAGTGGCGCACAGGACAACAGTACAAAATTGAAGCAGACGTTGAGAAGATATACGCTTTCTTGCAAGATTCGAAATCGAAGTACAATCCACACAATAAGGCATAATGGGTGACAGAAACAGTTAGAATAATTAGAACAAAATCAAGATGAATTATAAAAATGCTCTATCAAAGATGAAATAGCCGTCCTCGAAGGGACGGCTTTTTTATCAGTTTATTTCAAAGATGAATGCATAATATGGCAAAATAGAACAAAATAACTACTAAGTTAGTCTAATAAAGAGGTGAGTACATTTCTGTGAAGTTTATTGGTGAAATTGTTCATTTTTTTACAAAATCTGATACAATTCTATTGGGAGGTGTTTTAAGATGCCTACCTCAAGTGGTGTAGAAAAATGTGGCAAGTACGTGTATCGAATAAGAAAGAGTGGAAAGATGTTAGTCGATGCGGTGATACTCTCAGATTGGGAAACGCTGGACGAAGATGCCGTTGAGCAAATAAAGAACGTTTCAACGTTACCTGGGATTGTAAAAGAGGCGTATGCAATGCCTGATATACATTGGGGCTATGGATTTCCGATAGGTGGTGTTGCTGCTTTCGATGTAGAAGATGGAATAATAAGTCCTGGTGGTGTCGGTTTCGACATCAACTGCGGCGTTAGAATGCTCGTTGTGGATGGAGTTGGAACACTCGTTAAAAAACAGTTGGACACTATAGTAAAGAGGATCTACGAGATCGTGCCAGTAGGTGTTGGTGAACGAAGTGAACTACGTTTTTCAAAGTCAGATTTCAAGCGAGTTGTAACCAGTGGCACTAAGCAGATTATCGAGATGGGATACGGTAATGTTGAAGACCTCGAAAGGGTAGAAGACTGCGGATACATACCAGAATGCGATTTTGCGGATGTGAGTGATGAGGCAGTAGAGCGTGGAAAAGATGAACTTGGCACGCTGGGTGCCGGAAATCATTTCATCGAAATACAAGAGGTTGATGAAATCTATGATGAAGAGATAGCAAAACAATTCGGCGTGAGAAAGGGCGACATAACGATATTAATTCACACAGGTAGCAGAGGATTTGGTCATCAGATTGCGACGGATTACATAAGGAAGATGAGAGACGAACTCAAAGAGCACAATAAGTCCATTCCGGACAAACAACTGATAAATGCACCTTTCAAAAGTGCACTTGGACAGGCTTATTACAGGGCTATGAACTGTGCAGCAAATTACGCATTTGCAAATAGGGAGATCATAACGCACATGATAAGGAAAATTTTCAAAAATGTTGTAGGGATGGACGTTAGATTGGTCTACGATATAACACACAACATAGCAAAAGTTGAAGAGTACGAAATCGATGGCAAAAAAAGAAAATTAGTTGTCCACAGAAAAGGCGCGACGAGGGCATTTGGACCGAATAATCCAAAGTTACCGGATCTCTTCAAGTCAACTGGTCAACCTGTGATCATTCCAGGTAGCATGGGAACATCATCTTATTTGTTGGTAGGCACCAAGAAGGCTGAAGAGTGGACGTTTGGTTCTACCGCACACGGTGCTGGCAGGACATTGGGTAGAAGAGAAGCAACGAGAGAACTGACATCTGAACACGTTCTCAAAGCTCTTGAAAAGAAAGGTGTTACAATTATGGCAAGGTCTAAAAAAGGTATCGTTGAAGAAGCTCCAGAAGCATACAAAGATGTCGACAATGTTGTAAGGATAGTAGATGAATTAGGTTTATCACTAAAGATTGCAAAATGCATACCAATAGGGGTGATCAAAGGTTGATGAATACGGATAGTGATCTTCCCAACGATGATCTGTACACTGAAAAGAACGGTGAGATGAGTGAGATATTGGAAGGGCCTCTCTTTACCAGTGACCATATTGCCAGCAAGGTTTCGGCAAATGATGAGAAGACTTCTTCCAAGGAGAATCAGAATATCAAACAAAATCCAAAAGGACACGGAGACAAAAATGAAAGGGCTCTAACATTTGAAGGGCTATTTTCTGCTGTTTATTTGGTCATAACGCAGACTGTTATCTTCACGTCGATTGCACTGTATTTTGGATTAAACGAAGTGTGGTTGGGCATCGCATCATCTTTCCCTATGGCATTTCAGGTATTTCAGATTTTTGCACCAGCTTTGATCGAAAGAATACCAAAGAGGAAATACCTTTTGATGTTCTTCAATTCCGGAAGATTTCTCTGGATCTTGTTGATACCATTTCTCTTTTCGTCAAATCGTTCTCCAAAGATCTTCGTGCTCGTTTTTGCAATAAGTCAAATCTTTGCAGCATTTTCGGGTAACATTTGGCTTAGCATAGTATCCGATACAATAAAGCCAGAACGTAGAGGAAAATATCTCGGATTGAGAAACTTTTTTGTCTCACTTGCAACGTTAGTTTCGTTTTATTTATTTTCCCTTATCGTGGACAATGTGAAAAGGCCATACAATTACATGCTCGTTATCGTTGGTGCCATGGTAGCAAGTCTTTTTTCCGTAGTGTCGCTGAAACCGTTGGAGGAAAAAAGGGCAAAAACGACTGGTAGCTTAAACGATTTAAGACTTGTTACCAAGGACAAGAACTTCATGAAACTCTGCATGGCATATTTTGCTTGGAACTTCGTCATATTGATAGCATCACCGTTTTTTGCCTATCATCAACTTAACAACATAAAGCTGCCAGTCACTTACATCAGCTATTCCTCAATAGCTGCATCTTTACTTTCGATGGTATTCTACACACTTTGGGGAAAGCTGTCGGATGAATTCGGCCACAAGAGTGTCCTAATAGTAGGTATGTCGATCGTTTCTATAACTCCTGCCATATGGATATTGATGAATGAAAGAGATTGGATATTGGCAATGATATTGGATGCGATACTATCCGGTGTAGGTTGGGCAGCAGTTAACTTGGCGTTTGTAACACTTCCTTTGGAAGCTGCATCGAGCAGTTCGCCCATGTACTTTGCAGTCTTTTCAGCTCTCGGTGGTTTAGGTGGAACGATAGGTTCGATCATAGGTGGATTTGTAGCACAATTTTTCAACTCTTTTGATTTCTACATAGGCACATTTCATGTATATGGGCTACAAATATTGTTCTTGATAGAAAGTGTACTGAGGTACATGACTATCCCATTATTCGCCAAAGTTTCAAGTAAGAAATACGTCTCACCAGCCACGATGTTTACAAACGTTATCTCAGTTCTTTCAGGAAGGCACGCGATGCGGATAAACGAAGAAAACAGAACGGACTTGATCATAGGGAGAAAACGCATAGATCGATGGTGGTAAGCAGCACAAAGTACTAAAAAAGTACTAAAGTATTACAGATGAGCAGATACATAAAAATAAAAGTGCAGAGGTGATTTTACCTCTGCACTTTTGTATATACTTATTTATATACTTATTTATATACTTACTCGTCTAAGATATACTGTTATTTACTACTCTGCAAAGAATTGCTTCTTACTTCAACTGCTTCGAACTCTTCGTCCGAGAGAATGCCATTTTCGAATATTATCTTTGGAGAAGGAATTCCGTTGAAATTGGTACCGTATTCCGTTGTGTAAGCGCCAGTTGCATGGAAATAAACTATATCGCCTAAAGTGGTCGATTTCGGCAAATCAATATCATAGTACATGACATCCATGCTATCACATGTAGGACCGGCAAGTACGAATTTCTCCAACTCTTCATCTTCTTTTCCATCAACGGTTACTCTGTATCTGATGTTTTGAATTGTCTCCGTTAGGCCATGGAAGACACCTGCATCAACGTAAACCCAATTTTCGTCACCTTTCTTGCTACGAAGAATGACTCTCGTAACCATAACACCGGCATTCCCTACCATAGATCTACCAGGCTCGACTATGACTGTGATGTTATCTCCAAGATATTCGTCAACTGCTTCGTTTATCACCTTTGCGATATCCTTTATCTCCGGTATGTTTCTGC
>DPXZ01000079.1 GCA_003526765.1 Fervidobacterium sp. | reverse complement strand
ATATTAGTGAGAAGAAAGGAGGTAAGGCAATTCTTCTCCAACTTGCAGAAGTTGGAGTCTCCTCGCCAGCTATGATGATATTCTCTTTTGGTCTCCTTAATCACTTAATTAATATTGTACATCAATTTCAAAGTATTTCTGCAGTACATTAAAAGTGTATACATTTCACGAGTATGCAAGTGCATAAACATATTGCACAAGATTTTTATTTTTTAGTGGGGAATGGTATATAATTGAGTTGATATGTGTGAAATTTAGAATGAGTAAAACTGGAGGTGTGATATATGATTTTGGAAGATGTGTTGATTGTAGATCCAGTTGATGGGCAATATGTTGGTACGGTCGAGTTTGAAGATAAGATAGAGGGAATAATCAGAAAATCGGATGCAACTTCCACTAAGAGTGAGAATATACTTTTGCCAGCGTTTGTTGATCCGCATATCCATGGTATCAGAGGAATCGACACGATGTATGCGTCAAAAGAAGATTTTTTGAAATTTAAAGAATACGAGGCACTTGAAGGCGTATGGTACTTCTTTCCAACGGCAGTTACTACTCCGCTCGAAAGGTTTGCACAAATTCAACTTCCAGGTGAGTCAGGAGAATACAAGTTGCACGTGGAAGGTCCTTTCATAAGCGAAAAGAGAAAGGGAGCACACAACGCAAAGTACATAATCCCACCAACGGAACGATTATTCGAGTATGTTGCACCTGATAGAATAGGACTAATCACGATGGCATTGGAATGGGAGAATTTTGAAGAGTTTGCAAACATCTGCACTGAAAATGGGATCAAAGTTTCAATAGGCCATTCAAATGCAACGTTTGAGCAGGCTAGGTGGGCATACAAGAAAGGCTATACACGTCTAACACACTTTCCTAATGCAATGAGTCCACTCCACCACAGGGAGATGGGATTGGTGGGTGCTGGAATGTATTTTGATTTTGTAGTTGAACTCATCTGCGATGGGCTACACGTAGCACCTGAGTTCATTGATCTCATTTACAGAGTTAAGGGAGCAGACAAAATCATGCTGATAACAGATAGTATCTCGGCCGCTGGATTATCCGATGGTCACTATATGCTTGGAGATATGGATGTGTATGTAAATGATGGCATCGCCAAATTGACTGATGGGACGATTGCAGGAAGTTTGCTGACATTTAGCCAGGCAGTGAGAAACTTTCACAAATTCACAAATTGTTCGCTCGTTGAGCTTGCAAAAGTGTCGTCTTACAACACTTGTTTGAACTTGGGAATCAAAGGTGGGAGGGTATGCGAAGGTTATCCAGCAAAATTCGTATTACTCGACGAAAAGTTACAAGTGAGAAAGACTATCGGATTTTGATTGGTAAGTACGAAAAGTCAATATCATTTCTTCAATCTATCGCAGTTGTCCTAACGGTATTAACTATCCTACTTTCTCAAACAATTGTTCTCGCCATCGACTTTGTTCCATTCGGCCATCGTGATGTTGTATGGAGATTGGCAAATGACGGAAAAAGTATTTACTCGATAAGTGCAGATGGAACATTGAAGATATGGACGCAAAATCTTTTGCTCATCCAAAGTGTGCCGACTCACTCAAGTTGGGCACGTGCAATTGCTGTAAGTGATAAATACATAGCAGTCGGCGGTTACAAACCTGATAATACGATAAAGATATACGATAAATCATCTTTGAAACTTGTAAAAACTCTAACGGGCCACGCAGGTTCCATCTTTTCACTTGCCTTTTACAAAGATTTACTCATCTCTGGAAGTTCTGATAACAAGATAATAGTATGGAAAAACTTCGCACCGTTGAAAACGTTGTTAGTGCATGATGGCTGGATACGTGAGATGTTCGTTTCAGAAGATTTACTCGTTTCGGGTGATGAAAATGGTCGAGTTGTGGTAACAAATCTTTCCGATTTTTCAATTGTAAAGACCTTCGAGATAAATGAGATGATTACATCGATGAGTGGCAACAAGAATGAGGTATTCATTGGCACGGCAATTGGAAATGTGTACAAACTGGTGTTGAAAGATAAGAAAATAGAAAAACTCACAGATAAGTACATTACGCAGAAAGCTGGTGCTCAAACGCCACCATATCAAATAGGCTCAATCTTATGCACAGATGATAAACTCTTCATATCCATCGCGGGAGCTGTGCTTGTTTACAACTTGAACGCCGGAAGAATTAGTTTTGTTCGTTCGTTTGATGCATCAGAAGCAGAAATAACGAGTTTGACAATCCTTGGCAATAAGCTTTTCGTTGCCAATAGAAGTGGGGAGATATTCACATATACTATTGATGGAAAATACATTGCAAAATCGCTGAGACATTACTCCTCTTCTGCCAAAGTACTCTCGAGTGAGTCTTATCTTATCATAGCTAGGGAAACAGGCGATTTGGAGGTTTACAACAAAGATTCAGCAATACTTCTGTGGAAGACAAACATCGGCAAAGCTGTAAGAAGTTTAGCAATTATGAATACTAACCAAGAGGAGACAATAATAGTTGGATGTGACGATGGAAGTATCTACTTTCTTAAAGATGGCCACACAATTAGAAGTGTAAAAATTGACAATGCGGCCATCTCACTTGCAGTTGTTGCAAATACAGTCTGTGTCGGTACACTTGGTACAGTTTATTTAATTACGCAAACCAATGTCCAAAAGCTCTTTACTAATCCTAACGAATGGAATACATGCATCTTTCAAGACGATACTAATCCATCGTCGATGTACGTCGGAACAAACGTAGGAAGCATATACTCATTAAATTTGTCGAAAAGGGCAAATGAGAAGATTATGGAATTACAAGATTATGTTGTGAAGATAATTAAGATAGACAAGTCAATTATGGCAATTACATTCAACGGGAAAGTGTACAATATTTCAACGAAAAAACTGATGGCAACTTTGTCTGAAAATGTTTATGACGCACTTGGTAAAAACAATTTACTCTTCTCTGTTGGCCAGTTTCTGAATTATATCGATGTAACAAAAGGAATAACAAGAAGTCTAATGCAATTTGAAGCACCTTTAGTTAGTATTTCTACTCAAGGCAATAGTAATTATTCATTTGTTGGACTTTCAAATGGTCAAGTTATCCAGCTAGAAATGCAAGTTAAGAACAATGTACCTTCTGTAAGGGTAGTTAAACGCTTCAGCCCAGAACTAGCCAAGATTTCTTCAATCGCCGTTGATGATTCAAAAAGTGCAGTTGTTTGTGGCCATGAGGATGGGAAAGTATCGATATGGCAAAGAGATGGAAAGGATTCTACTAATTACATCATTACAAGGATATTGGATGACCATACACAGTCTGTTAAGAAGGTAATCACGTACAAAGATTACATAATATCATCTTCTGCAGATGGTACGATAAAGATATGGAATTTTGAAAATGGCAAGCTCATGCTCACACTGATGGGACACAGCAGCTATGTCTGGGCGTTATATGTAATCGATTCGAGACTCATCAGTGGTGACTGGAACGGAAAGGTAATTGTGTGGAATATCGAAAATATCGGCAATGTCTACAAAGAACATGAAATTCAGACAGGTCTTTCAATAACAGATATATGGGCTGACACAAGAAATGAGGTCTACATTTCAACTCTCGAAGGATACATCGCCAAGCTAAGTGGCAATGCATTGAACTCAGTGAAGAAGTTAAGGGTTGCAAAAGAAACACTATGGTCTATAGATGGGGTGTCAAATAGAATTTACACTGCAGGTTGGGATGGAAATGTATACATGTTGGATAAGAATTTAAACTTGGTGAGCATCTACAAATCTCACAACTCAACCGTCTTTAAAGTCGCTATCTATAAGGACGACATCATTACAGCGGGTTCAGACAATCTCATAAAGGTGTGGAAAAGCAAAGGAAATACACTTGTTCTTGAAAGGACTTTCAGCAATTTTAGGCAGTCTATCCTCGCAATCGCTCTTTCAAAGGAAACAGGGAAAATAATTACAACAGATGGGAGCTCAATTTTGGAATTACATATAGACAAATAGCTGCGAGATAACTATCGTTTATTGCAAACTTTCAAGTACGGCATCAATATTGGTTGGACAGTCCAGGATTTGTAAAATGTTGGATGATATGGTAAAATGTAATTAATAGCAGAAAAATGGAAGATTTTTTGAAATATGTGACGCTTACAAGCAAATGCGGCTTTTTAGGAGTGTTTTGTATCTCCATTTTGTTAGCGACTTTTTAAGACC